>JAHFHB010000006.1:450-21173 GCA_023247135.1 Candidatus Omnitrophota bacterium | reverse complement strand
AAGATTTTGAAGAAGGCATAGGTTTCGTTGCTACTCCTGAATTTTCCGTCTTTGTCATTCCCGCACCGGTGTGGAAACCGATACTGTCATGTACGCATTGCCGTTAGCATTGCGTCATTCCCGCACCGGTGTGGAAACCGATACTGTCATGTACGCATTGCCGTTAGCATTGCGTCATTCCCGCGAAAGCGGGAATCCATCCCATCTTTCCAAACAAAACGAAGATGGATCCCCGCTAGAAGCATGCGGGGATGACATATTGTTGACCGCAATACGCCCCTACCATAAAAGAAAAACGCCCAGCATAGAAACATGCTGGGCGCTTTAGCTCGTTTCGTTCTCCGAGAGAGTTACTCGAAATCTTCTCCGCTATACGAAGCAGCCGCTTTTTTACTCTCTTCTTTCGGCTTGTCGCTGATGGCGCATTCGGTCGTGAGGAACAGGCCGGCAATACTGGCCGCGTTCTCAAGCGCTGAGCGAACCACTTTGGTCGGGTCGATGACGCCGGCTTTCACGAGATCTTCATACTCGCCGGTCTGGGCATTGAAACCCTGGTTGCCCTTGCTTTCACAAACCGTCTTGACCACGACAGAACCGTCAAAGCCCGCATTTTCAGAAATACGGCGCAGGGGTTCTTCGAGCGCGCGGCGGATAATATCGACGCCGGTCTTTTCGTCACCCGTGAGATTGACCTTGTCGAGCGCGGGAATGGAGCGCAGCAGCGCGACCGAACCGCCCGGGACAATGCCTTCTTCCACGGCGGCGCGCGTTGCGTGCAGGGCGTCTTCCATGCGGGCCTTCTTTTCCTTGAGCTCAATCTCGGTGGCTGCGCCGACTTTAATCACGGCCACGCCGCCCGAAAGTTTGGCCAGGCGTTCCTGCAGTTTTTCCTTGTCGTAGTCGGAATCCGACTTTTCGCCTTGCGCCTTGATCAACTCACAGCGCGCCTTGATGTCCTTTTGGGAACCCACGCCGCCGATGATCGTAGTATTTTCTTTTTCAATCACCACGCGCTCTGCGCGGCCGAGCATGGTCACATCGATATTCTCAAGCTTCACGCCAAGATCTTCGGAAATAAACTTGGCTTTGGTGAGAATCGCAATGTCTTCCATCAGATCTTTGCGTCGATCGCCGAATCCAGGAGCCTTGACAGCCACCACATTGAGCACGCCGCGGATTTTGTTGACCACAAGCGTGGCCAGGGCTTCGCCTTCAATATCTTCGGCGATCAGGACCAGCGGCTTGCCGAGCTGGGCAACTTTTTCCAGCACCGGAACAAGTTCCTTGATGGAGGTGATCTTCTTTTCGAAAAGAAGAATGAAAGGATCTTTCAGCACGGCTTCCATGCGTTCAGTGTCCGTGATGAAATACGGCGACACATAACCGCGGTCAAACTGCATGCCCTCGACAAAATCAAGGGTCGTCTGCAGCGTGTTGGATTCTTCAACCGTGATCACGCCGTTTTTTCCCACTTTTTCAAGCGCGTCTGCAAGCAGCTTGCCGATGGCGGCATCGCCGTTGGCTGAAATGCTGCCAATGGACTGAATGTCCTCTTTGCCGCTCACATTTTTTGAGAGCGTTTTCAGATGCGCAACCACGGCGGCAACTGCCTTATCAATGCCGCGTTTCAGCGACATCGGGTTAGCGCCGGCGGTGACGTTTTTCAAGCCTTCACTGACGATAGCTTGCGCCAGCACCGTGGCGGTGGTAGTGCCGTCGCCGGCCTGATCGGACGTTTTCTCGGCGACTTCACGCACCATCTGAGCGCCCATATTTTCATACGGGTCCTTCAGTTCAATTTCCTTGGCGACGGACACGCCGTCTTTGGTGATCGTGGGCGCGCCAAACTTGCGGCCAAGCACCACGTTGCGGCCGCGCGGGCCGAGCGTGACGCCGACGGTCTTGGCGAGGATATCCACGCCGCGTTTCAGGCGCCGGCGGGCCTCTTCAGAATACGATAGTTGTTTTGCCATGGTGTTCTCCCTTATTCTTCGTAAACGGCGAGGATTTCGCTCTCTTTGAGAATCTTGTGCTTCTTGCCTTCGATGAGCAGCTCATCCCCGGCATATTTCCCGAAGATAACTTTATCGCCTTTTTTCACTTCGAGCGGTTGAACTTTGCCGGACTCAAGCGTTTTTCCAGCACCGACCGAAATGACTTTCCCTTCGGTCTTTTCTTCCTTCGCCGTGTCGGGAAGAATGATGCCGCCTTTGGTTTTCTCTTCCGCTTCAAGAACCTGCACCAGCAATTTGTCGCCCAGGGGTTTTACTTTCATAACGTTCTCCTCTAATTAGTTTGTTTAAAATTTTTAGTATTTAAAATTTGGCCGGCTTAAAAACCACCCATGCCGCCCATACCACCCATGCCGCCCATGCCCCCCATCCCGCCGCCGCCGGGCATTGCCGGGGCTTTTTCTTCTTCCGGGAGGTCGGCCACGAGCGCTTCGGTCATCAAAAGCAGACCAGCAACGCTGGCCGCATTTTGCAGGGCGCTGCGGGTGACTTTCTTGGGATCTACGACGCCGGCGGCGATCAAATCTTCGAACTCGCCGGTGGCCGCGTTAAAACCGACATTGGGTTTCTCTGAAAGCACGCGATTGACGATAACGGAACCTTCCGCGCCGGCATTTTCGGCAATCTGGCGCAGGGGTTCTTGCAAGGCGCGCCGGATGATGTCCGCGCCGACCTTCTCATCGCCCTTGAGCTTCAGAGAATCAAGCGCCAGGGCCGCGCGCAGTAAAGCGACTCCGCCGCCCGGGCAAATGCCTTCTTCAACGGCTGCGCGTGTGGCGTGCAGCGCGTCTTCGACGCGGGCTTTCTTTTCCTTCATTTCCATTTCCGTGGAGGCGCCGACATTGATCACGGCCACACCGCCCGCAAGTTTGGCCAGGCGTTCCTGGAGTTTTTCCTTGTCGTAATCGGAATCGGTGTTTTCGATCTGCTTGCGCAGCTGGCCGACGCGCGCGCTGATATCCTGCTGTTTACCCGCGCCTTCGACCAGCGTGGTGGTTTCTTTGTCGATCGTGGCGCGTTTCACGCGGCCCAGATCTTTCAACGTCACATTCTCGAGTTTAATCCCGAGGTCTTCGGTGACTGCACGGCCGCCGGTCAGAATCGCGATATCTTCCAGCATGGCCTTGCGGCGGTCGCCGAATCCGGGCGCTTTCACGGCGCAGACATTCAGCGTGCCGCGGATTTTATTGACCACGAGCGTGGCGAGCGCTTCGCCTTCGACTTCTTCGGCGACGATCAGAAGCGGCTTGCCGGCTTTGGCGGTCGCTTCGAGAATCGGCAGAAGGTCCTTCATCGCGGAGATTTTTTTCTCATGGATGAGCACGTACACGTCTTCCAGAGAGGCTTCCATGCGTTCCGGGTCCGTCACGAAGTACGGAGAGAGGTAGCCTTGGTCAGACTGCATGCCCTCGGTTAATTTGAGTTCCGTGGCCATGCTCTTAGATTCTTCTACGGTGATCACGCCGTCTTTGCCGACTTTTTCCATGGCTTCGGCGATTTGATTGCCGATTTCCTGGTCCGCGTTGGCCGCGATCGTCGCCACTTGCGCGATTTCTTTTTTGTCTTTGATGTCTTTGGCGAGTTCGCTGAGTTTTTCGACCACAGCTTCCACCGCTTTATCAATGCCGCGCTTGAGCGACATGGGGTTGGCGCCGGCCGTGACGTTTTTCAGGCCTTCGCGGTAAATCGCCTGGGCAAGCACCGTTGCGGTCGTGGTTCCGTCACCGGCGGCATCGGAGGTCTTGGAAGCGACTTCCTTGACCATCTGGGCGCCCATGTTTTCATACACATCTTCAAGCTCGATTTCCTTGGCAACCGTCACACCGTCTTTGGTGATGGTGGGGGAGCCGAACTTTTTTTCAATCACGACATTGCGGCCCTTGGGACCGAGGGTTACCTTGACCGCGTTTGCCAATTTATCAACTCCGCGCTGAATCGCGCGGCGCGCTTCTTCATCGAACAGAATCTGCTTAGCCATACTTCCTCCTGGTTATTTGGGTAGAGGCAAACCTCAAAATGCGCCTCTACGGGTCACATCGTTAAAATGGAATCCAAAAATCAATCCGTTTATTGAGCACGCGGCTGAGACACAAAATCGCTGCGGCAGGAAAGGGAAGCAGCAAGCGTCATGCCATTTGGCACTCTACAAGTGCGAGTGCCAAGTGAGGGGTGTATTTTAGCGGTAACCCTCATTAATTCAAGTAGTTTTAAATATCCGGAGAGAGGCTGCTAGGCTGATATCGAAAGCCTTTTTTACGGCCGGAATGACTCACTGAGCTTTTATGGCACACTCAGTGTAAAGCAGCGCCAGCGATTTAAGAGTCCAGTCGGAATCGACTTTATCAAAAATACGCGTTTGACTGGCCACAATCGGTGCATAGCCTCCGGTTGCAATGACTTGCAGATTTTTCCCATAGGCCGCCTTAAAGCGGCGCACCAGCCCCTCGCTCATCGAGCTGTAGCCTTGCAAGATGCCGGCCTGCATGCAGGAGGCCGTGTCGCGTCCGATCAAACCCAGGCCACGCTCTGGCAAAGCAAGCTTTTTGGGGAGCAGCGCGGCTTTTGAAGCCAGAGCCTGGAGGGCCACGCCGGGGCCCGGAATAATCAAACCGCCCTCAAAAACGCCCTTGGCCGTGACGACGTCTACGGTGAGGGCTGTACCAAAGTCAAAAATGACCGCCGGGAGCTGTTTCGATTTGATTGCACCGAATATATTGACCTGGCGGTCAATACCTAACTTATTGATATTAATATACTTATGTTTTAAGCGTACGCGCAGGTCTTTGCCCGCTTCAAAAAGTGGAAAGGCTTTAAAGTGGCTGCGCCATTTCTTCACAATCATTGTCATTTCTGGGTTTACAGAACATAAAACAACATTATAGATGCTATTTAACCCACTTAGATCAAAATTATGCAGGAATTTTGGGACATTGTCATTTTGGATAGAATAGACGGCATGCACACGGCCTTTCCAATAGAGGGCGCAGGTTAGGGCAGTGTTGCCCGCGTCCATCAGAATGAGATTTGGGTCTGATTTCTTAGGCATGCGCTTTTGCGTCCGTTCCGTAAAAAGGCGCCAGCCCTTGTGCGAGCGCTTCCAGCACTTCGCCGAGAATTTTCTCACGGTCATGGTCTTGGCCCGTCACCATTTTCATTGAAATCCCTTCGGAGAAAATTTCATCGGCGTTTGTATTGACGTTCAACCCGACGCCAATGACGGCCATTTCTAATTTTCCCGCTGAGCTTTCAGCCTCTACCAGCGAGCCGCAGATTTTTTTGCCGTGGTACAGAACGTCATTTGGCATTTTGAATTCGGTCTCGATTCCGTAATTTTTAAGGACCGCTGCAACGGCGCGGCAGGCAATCTGGGTGATCATAGGCGCCTTGCTGGCAGACACCGGCGGACGGACCAGCAGGGAAAAAAGCAGGTCTTTGCCTTTGGGCGAGACCCAGACATGGCCCTGTTTGCCGCGGCCCTCGGTTTGAAAGTCGGCGAAAATCACCAGGCCCTCGGCGGCGCCTTGGGCGGCATAACTGCGCGCAAGCGTGTTAGTCGAGTCGGTCTCAGTGAGGTGTTCGATTTTAAATTTCATCATGCCCCCGGGTTAAACCATCACGCGCGGCAAACCGGGTGCCAGCCGGGTGAGTATTTCGTAAGGAATAGTGTCCGCCCATTTGGCGATATCCGCAACGCGGATTTCATCGCCAAGGCATTCTCCGATAAGCGTGACCTCATCCCCGGGTTTCGCCGGAAAATTTCCGAGATCAATCGTGATGTAATCCATCGAAATGCGGCCGGCGCACGCAAAACGTTTGCCTGCGCGCAGAACTTTGGCTGAGCGCCAGGTGTTCCAGGGATAACCGTGGCTGTAGCCAAGCGGCAAGACGGCGAGCTGTGTTTTCTTTTTGGCGCGAAACTCACGGCTGTAACCCGCGGTGGCGCCGGGCTCAACGTTTTTGACCGTGGCAATGCGCGCTCTCAGGCTCAAGACCGGTTCCAGCGCGGCGATTTTTTTAAAAGGCTCTTCCGGATAAATCCCGTAAAGCATCAGGCCTGGCCGCACCATGTTCATGAGCGGATGCCGGCGTTTGAAAATGCCCGCGCTGTTGGAGGCATGCCTGAACGCAAAACGGATGCCGCGGCCCTCCAGCGTGCGGATGAGTTTCGCGAAATCTTCGAGCTGAATTTCGGCAAAACCGTCGTCGGTTTCAGCCGTGGGGAAATGCGTGTAAATGCCTTCCAGGTTAAGGCCGGGCAGTGCGGATATTTTTTCGACGGCCTGCACGGCGCCTTCGAGCGGCAGGCCAAAACGGCCCATGCCTGTATCGACTTTAATGTGAATGATCGCGGGTTTGCCGGCGCCGCGTGCGAATTCCGAAATTTGCCAGGCCTCCTCAAAACTCGAAACACTCAGCGTGAGACCGCTGATTTGAACGGCCTGTACGAGTTCAGCTTCGCAAAGACGGCCGAACATGAAAACGGGTGTGTGAATTTTTGCGGTCTTGATCTCCAGCAGTTCTTTCAGCGCGGAGACGCCGAGGTAGCGCACCTGTCCGTCAAGTGCTTGAGCCACTTCGCGCAGTCCATGGCCGTAGGCATTGGCTTTCACGACAGCCAGAACTTCCGCTTGGGGCGCGAGTGTTTTGACGGCGGCCAGATTCACTGCCAGATTGTCCAGACGCAGCTCGATCCACGCGGAGTGTGCGCTTTGAGACTGAAGATCAGCAGAGCGCTGCGGCCGGGGCATGCTTTTTCCTTTCCTCGGGTTCCGACAGGCGAAAATATTTCGGCACAAAATCCGCCGGCTTTTCCAGCCGCCTGAGCGCCGGCTTTTTTTCGTTCAGCCAGCGGATGAGCGTGACCGCTTTAGGATACCAGTCTTTTTCGGGCAAAGCGGTCCATTTTTTTTCCGGCGCGGCCGCTCGCAGAGCCTCGCCGTTACGGCGCAAAGCATCGCCGCTGACGTAATCGCCCGGCTGAAGCGCGGCCGCAAGCCCGGCGGAACTTAAAACCTGAACCCGGCCTTTGGATTTCCACACGCCTTTGGCGCGCCCATAAAAACGCACGAATAATTTTTCACGGCCGCCATCTAGACAGACCGCCAAGCGGCTCTTTTCCGGGAGTACGGCATTTTCCGCAATGAGATCAAGGCTCAGGCCGCCGTAGCAGGGGATTTTTTTAGCCCGCAAAATCCCTTTCACGGTTGCAAACCCCACCCGCAAACCGGTAAACGAGCCCGGTCCTACGCCGAGCAGGCACGCACCGATATTCGCCGGTTTGAGTTTCAGCCGTTTCAAAAGACGAGCCGCTGCCGGCAGCAGGCATTCGGCATGGCGCAAGGTCCCGCCAACCCGGATTTCAAGCGGCTTCAAGCGCCCCTTCTGAATCGCCACACTCAAGACATGGCTTGATGTTTCTAGTGCAAGAATATTAGACATGGTGATAAGAGGATCCGGAATGAATTCCCCGGGCCTTTTGGGGGCGCGGGGTTGCAGCTATTTTAGAGGATGCCACCCCAAATGCACGCGAAATCTTCAAGGGCCGCTCTTTCAATGGCTTCCTGCTGGCGGTGTTTTTCAAAAAGCGCCAAACCCAAGAGTTCTTAGCAATTTTATCGAGCGGTATTCCTTGCGGCCCTGTCTTGAATTATGCTATATTATCAATATTAGTTTAAATTTAATGCATCAATAATTATAACAATTGTATATACATTTGAGCCATGCTATTCTCTGATCAGGTAGAAATCAGATGGGATGAAACAAAAAACCGCCGTCTTAAGAAGACGCGCGGGGTTTCATTCGAGGAGTTATTGGCGGCGAAGTTCATTACGGTGCGGCAGCATCCGAAACGAGATCATCAGTCACTACTTTTGATGGAGCGGAGAGGCTATGTGTGGGTGATCCCATTCGTGGCCGTTCCCGGGGGTGTTTATTTGAAAACGCTTTTCCCGAGCCGGTATTGGACAAAAGAATATAAAAAGGGTCATTTATGAAGCGACGCATCAGGCTGACAAAAAATGAGCGGGACATTGAAGAGTCCTCGGCGCGTGGGGAGTACGGGCCTCTTCCGAAGGAAGAGTTTGATAAGATTGCGGCAGCGATTTCTGCGCGAAAAAAGAATGCGGTTTTGAATATCCGGGTGAATAGTCAGGATCTTGCGAATCTAAAACAAAAAGCCGCGACACTGGGTGTAAAATATCAAACATTCATTTCGGAAATTCTTCACCGCGTTGCGCAAAGCTGAAAAAAGGGGGCTACTTTTCGAGCTAACTATCAAAAAGTAGCCTGTCCCCCATGTCATCCCCGCAATGTTTTGGCGGGAATCCAAGCGCCAATCTACAGATGGTGCCAGGTACCAAGACGGGGGACAGGTAAGTCCGCCGATGAATTGAAATCCGGCTATTCATTTTTCTGAGATCCCCGCCAAAACATTGCGGGGATGACATGGGGAAGGTGGATTGTGGGAATGACGAGGAGAAATCGCGATGATGGCCTTGAAGAAGATTTTTGTTTTTGCGGCATGTGCTTTTTGGTTGGTGGGGCGGCCCGCATTTGCTTATTTTGAAGAATACCCACCTTACTTTTTCAAGCAAGGTGCGCCCAAACAGTTTCAGGCCAAGTTGCTGCTTGAGGATGGGCAGACTGAGTTTCTTTCTGGGGATGGAAAGTTGGTCATTCGGTTGAAGCATGCGGAAGATGCGTATAGTTTTTTGCTGCAAGACGGGGATACGGTTTTAGCAAAGGTTGACGAAGCGGCGGATTTTTTTGTGGAGCAGGTTTATCAGGCAGATCTGGATAAAAATGGATTTTTGGATCTAATCGTATTTTCAAGCAGTCGTGGCGCAGGGTTGGGCGCGCACTTTGGGGTGGTAGATATTTATTTAAAGAGCTCTCTGATCCGGTATGAACATATCCACTACGAGAGTTTTGGCGCGGGGCCTGAGGATTTTGTGGATCTGGACGGGGATGGCCGTGCTGAAGTCATTGTGGGAAGTTTTTATCAAGGGGAGAAGCATAATTATTATGCCTATTCGGTTTACGGGATTGAAAATGGGAAGCTTGTCAATGCGGATGCGAAGCACGCAGGCTTTCCAAAATTTGTGCAATATACGAATCGAAGAAATGATCAAAATGATTCCAGGCTGACTCCTCAAGAAAAGGCTGGGCATATTCGGAAGGTTGAGTCGCGTTTCCAATAGTGCCATGCTGGTTCGTTGAGCACTTGCATAACGGATCTGGACTTTTTATAATGTGATCAGTTTGATAACCACAAGGGTTGTGAGACGATTTCATCGTCCCGTGCAAAAGCCGGAAGATCCCGTCCCTGTCAGGTGACAGGGACGGTCTTGCACACCGCTGTTTGCGGTGTGTTATTCCCGCCTTACCCTCCTAACCAAAACGGAGGGTTTTCTATGTCCAAACATATCTTGAAGAAGCCGGAAGAAGTTATAGAAACTAAAATTTTTATAATTCGGGGTCAGAAGGTCATTTTCGATCATGATTTGGCTGAAATTTATGGTGTTCCAACCAAGAGACTTAATGAGCAGGTCAAACGAAATAGCGCGAGATTTCCAAGCGATTTTACATTTCGTCTCACACCGAGCGAGGCGCTGGAATTATTGCAGTTGAGAACGCAAGCCGCTGCTTTGAAGGATGGTCTGATGCGGTCGCAATTTGCGACCGCATCAAAAAGAAATGTCCGCTATTCACCAGCCGTGTTTACTGAACATGGCTCTTTGATGGCGGCTAACGTTTTGAATAGTAAACAAGCTGTCCGGATGAGTGTCTATGTGATACGTGCCTTTGTGCGACTCAGAGAGATTTTTGTCATGAACCAGATTTTGGAAAAAAGACTTTCGGAAATAGAGAAGGTTCTTTTAGGACATAACGTGGGATTGAAGGATCTTTATGAGAAAATAAAGCCTTTGCTTACATCGCCCCCGTTGGCGCCTCAACAGCCAAAACGCAAGATGGGTTTTCATTCTTAATAATTTTTGATGCGGGACAGAGCTTCGAGGATGTTTTCGCGGAAGCCAAAAGCGCTGAGCCGGAAGTAGCCTTCGCCGCTGGGGCCAAAGCCCGCTCCGGGCGTGCCGACCACATGGCTCTTGCTGAGCAGCAGATCGAAGAAGTCCCAGGACTTCATGCCATTCGGAGTCTTGAGCCAGACGTAGGGCGCGTGTATGCCTCCAAAAGCCTGCAAGCCGGTTTGCTGTAACCCTGCCAGAATCAGCCGGGCATTTTCCATGTAATAATGGATCAGACTGGTGACTTCTTTTTTGCCCTGTGCGCTGTAGACCGCTTCGGCACCGCGCTGAATCGGGTACGAAACGCCGTTGAATTTGGTGCAGTGGCGCCGGTGCCAGAGCGCATGCACTGAAACCTTCTCGCCCTTTTCATTTTTGGCAAAAAGATCTTTCGGGATGGCCGTGAACGCGCAGCGTGTGCCGGTGAAGCCCGCGGTTTTTGAGAAACTGCGGAACTCGATGGCGACTTCACGCGCGCCCGGGATTTCAAAAATGGAACGCGGCAGGGAATCGTCCGTGATGAACGCTTCATAAGCCGCATCGAAAAGAATAATGGCCTCATGCTTTTTGGCAAATGCGACCCAGCCCTCGAGGTCTTTTTTATCAAGCACGGTGCCTGTGGGGTTGGCCGGCGAACAAAGATAAATGAGATCGACTTTTTCTTTCGGGAAGGCCGGCTTGAAATTGTTTTCAGCGGTGGCCGGCATGTAGACAAAGTTGGCGTAGCGGCCGTCCTGATAATGACCGCTGCGGCCCGCCATGACGTTGGTGTCGACATACACCGGATAGACCGGGTCTACGACGGCCACTCTGGAATCGAGCGAGAAAATCTCCTGAATATTGCCGCAGTCGCATTTGGAGCCGTCGGAGACAAAAATTTCATCCGCTTCAATTTTTGCACCGCGCGCCTGAAAATCATTTTGCGCAATGGCTTCGCGCAGAAAATCATAGCCTTGTTCCGGCCCATAGCCCCGGAAAGTTTTGGGATCACCCAATTCGTCGGTGGCTTTTTTGATGGCGCTGCGCACGGCTTCCGGCAGGGGCAGTACCACATCGCCGATGCCCAGGCGGATGACTTTCGCCTGCGGGTTTTGGGCGGAAAACTCCTTCACGCGGCGGCCGATTTCCGGAAACAGGTAGCCTGCCTGAAGTTTTTGGTAATGGGGATTGATCTGTGTCATAAACGGGGGACATCTTAACAGGTTGAGGCCTAAACTTCCAGCCGCAGACGAGCAATTCGCCGCCAAAGAAAACTCTGAATAAAAGGATGCCTTCCGGCACCGGAGGTCCGGCTGCTCCAGCGGCAGCCGTCCTCCTGCGCTCTCGCTGTCCGGATCCGCCTGCGGCGGAACCCATCTCTGGACAGCTGCGAGAGCTGCCTACAGGCATGCCTTTATTCAGCCTATCCCTTAAATTGGAGGCTCTGTTTTTTGCGCTTTTTTAGTTTGCCCCTGCGTTTTATACGCAGGGACTATGCCTCGGCGACTAGTGACGTCGCCGTAGGCAGCAAAAATGAGTTTTCTGCCCAATAGACCGGGTCATCTATACGATGAATCGGTAGGCTAAAAAGGGATGTTTTTTAGTTTGCCTGGGTGAGAGGGGGGTTCTATAATGCACGACCAGCCGGGTTAGCGCCGGGCAATGTTTAATCCACCGACGAGGTTTGACTCATGATGAAACAGCCTGAATGGACTTCCTTTCTTACCGAGCGGCTCAAGTCTCAAGTGGCGCTCGAAAATAGCGACCGCCTGCAGAAATGGGCGTTGGCTCTGCTGGGCCTGACCTTTTTGGGCTTTGGTTTCAAGGCGGTGTCTGAGACGGCCAATGCAGCCTCTGTTTTTGCCGTAAAAATGCTTTTTATCTGCATCTTTCATGCGGTCATGGCGCTGGGGTTTTACCTGCCGGCACTTCTTGAAAAAGGTGAAAAAGCGCAGACGCGCATTCTTGGCGTGCGCGATTTCTCAGGCCTGACCCGCGCGGCGCTGGTCTTCGGTTTTTATGCGGTGGTGCTGGTCATGGTCACGTCGCAGGCTTTCGGGCAGAGCGCCAAGGCCAATGTTTCCGGGTACTTTGCTTTTATAGCTTGCACGAACTGGATTTTGGCGCTGGGCTATGCGGGGCTTTGCGGGTTTTTGGCGCTGAGTTTTGTGATGTTTCCTTCGGCGCTGATCAAGTTCGCCGAGAAGGGCCGCCTTTTTCCGGTCATTCTTTTCTGGGTGCACACGGCGTTTTTCTTTGCGACGGCTGCGGCCTATTCGGAGCTGGCACCCCTGGGAAGCGGCAAATTTTTCGAGCATCTGCTAACGGCCGGACAATTTTGGGTTTTTATTCTTACCTCCGTTTTTTTTATGGCCAGCATGGGAAATGAATCTCAGGTGCCTTCACTGCGGGCGCTTGAATTTGAAGTGGTGTCGGGCCGGCTGGATCGCCCCGAAGATATTCTGGTGCGCTACAAGGAAGTTTTTGTCCGTAAACGCCTGGCTTACTGGATCAACAGCCTCTCGCATGTGGTCGCTGCGCGCGCGCATGAGATTGCGGCCTATACCCATGAAGCGGTGCGCCTGGTGGACCGGGAAAATCCGACTGAAGTCGATCTCCAGCAGGTGGATGGCCGCTACAAGAAAGCCGACAGTCTGCACCGCCGCTTTGACCGCGAGAGCCAACGCTTTTTGCTGAGTCTGGCGCTTTTTGACTTCAATGAGTCCGAGCGCGAGCGCATTGAATCTTTGCGCGATCAGTTTTCGCGGGTGCTGCGCAATACCAAGCTGGAGCTTGCCAGCGTTCGTAAGCGCATTGACGACAAGCTGGTCTCGATCAAGAATACGCAAATTTCTTTTCTGCCGACAGAAGCCGCGCTGGCCAAGGAGCCGCCCCAAGTTCCGTTGTCTCACTAAACCAAGCTGACCCGGGCTGTACGCAAAACAGCGGGGCATTTTACAATGCGTGTTCTTCAATAAAAGAACCCGTTCTTACGAAAGAGGAGAATGAGCAATGTCTTCACTGGATCAAATCACGCAACATCTCGGCAGCGATGCTAAAGACCTTTTAAATCATACCTGCCGCGTCGGCAAAGATAAAATTCACCCGCCTTGTCCGGATTGGGTGGACCGGAACTTCGCGCTCAGCGACCGCAATCCGCAGGTGCTGCGCAGTCTGGAGTCGATCAGCAGCCATGGGCGTTTGGCGGGCACAGGTTATGTTTCCATTCTTCCCGTGGATCAGGGCATTGAGCATTCCGCGGGGGCTTCCTTTGCGCCGGAACCCACCTATTTCGATCCCGACAGCATCGTCAAACTGGCCATTGAAGGCGGTTGTAATGCCGTGGCGTCCACGCTGGGCGTGTTGGGACTGGTTTCCCGCAAGTATGCCCACAAAATTCCTTTCATCGTGAAACTCAACCACAATGAACTTTTGACGTACCCGAACAAGTTTGACCAGGTGATGTTTGCCCAGGTCAGGCAGGCTTGGGACATGGGCGCGGCAGCGGTGGGCGCGACGATTTATTTTGGTTCGCCCGAAAGCACGCGGCAGATCATGGAAGTCAGTCAGGCATTCAAGCAAGCGCATGAGCTGGGTATGGCGACGATCCTGTGGTGCTACCTGCGTAGCAGCGGCTTTAAGGTGGAAGGCAAAGACTACCATGTCAGCGCCGATCTGACTGGCCAGGCCAATCACCTGGGCGTGACGATCGAAGCCGATATCATCAAGCAAAAATTGCCTGAGCTGGATGGCGGTTATGAAGCCATTAACAAAGCCAGCAAAGGCTATGGTAAGTACGACAAGCGTATGTACTCGGATCTTTCGAGCGCGCATCTGATCGACCTGTGCCGCTACCAGGTCATCAATGACTACATGGGGCGGATCGGTCTGATTAATTCGGGTGGAGCATCCGGCGCCAACGATTTCGGCGAAGCCGTGAAGACGGCCGTGGTCAATAAGCGCGCGGGCGGTATGGGCTTGATCAGCGGACGCAAAGCGTTTCAGCGTCCGATGAAAGACGGCGTGAAGCTCCTGAATTTGATTCAGGATGTTTATCTCTGCAAGGAAGTCACGATCGCCTAAAAAGAGACGGGGCCTATGCAAAAAGAATTAGGGTTTGTGCAGGAGCTGATCAAAACGGTCGCCAACTTTCTGGTGAACTACAGTTTTCAGGTGCTCGGCGCGCTGATTATTCTTGCGGCCGGAGTTTTTGCCGCTAACGCGGTGGCCCGGTTTATTTTGAAGCTCTGCCAGAAAAAGGGGCAGGACATCACGCTTGCGAAATTCATGGCGGGCGTGGCACGCACGCTGGTGCTGATGTTTGCCGTGATTATCGCGCTCGGCAATTTCGGTATTACGATTGCGCCGTTTGTCGCGGCCTTGGGCGCCTTGGCTTTCGGCGCCAGCATGGCGATTCAGGGGCCGCTCTCCAATTACGGCGCCGGGCTTTCCATCATCCTTTCGCGTCCGTTCGTGGTGGGCAATACGATCACCGTGGCAGGCGTGAGCGGACTCGTGGAAGAGGTCAAACTGTCCTGCACGCTTTTACGCGATGAAGACGGCGTGCAGATTACGATTCCCAACAAAGACATTGTGGGGCAAATTCTGCACAATTCTTTCGGGTATAAAATTGTGGAAGCGGTTGTGGGCATCAGCTACGGCGATGATCCGGAAAAGGCGATTCGTACGATTCAGCAGGTTTTAGCGGCTTTTGAAAATGTCGCGAAAGAGCCGCTTGCGCAGGTGGGGATTCAGCAGTTTGCGGATTCGTCAGTGAATATCGGGTTTCGCTACTGGGTGCCGACGGTAAAATATTTTCAGACTTTGTCTGCCGTGAACCTGGCGGTTTTCAAAGCGTTCCAGTCTGCCGGAATTTCCATTCCTTTTCCCCAGCGCGAAGTGCGCGTAATCGGCCAAGGCCTGCCTCAGGATTCGCCGAGATAGGCTTTCTTGACGATGGGATTGGCGAGCAGTTCCTTGCCCGGACCTTCCAGTTTAATCTTGCCGCTTTCAATCACGTAGGCGTGGTGGGCCAGGTTCAGCGCCTTGAAGGCGTTTTGTTCCACCAGCAAAATGGTAATGCCGCGTTCATTGATGCGGCGGATCAGATTGAAAACCACATCGATCATCTTGGGCGCAAGGCCCAGGCTGGGCTCGTCCAGCAAAAGCAGGCGCGGCCGGGCCATCAATGCGCGGGCCATGGCCAGCATTTGCTGCTCGCCGCCGCTTAAATTTCCCGCCAGAGAGCGCGCGCGGTCTTTCAGAATCGGGAAAAGATCCAGCAGTTCCAGCCGGTCTTTGGAAATTTCCTGATCGCGGCGTAAATAAGCTCCCAACTCTAGATTCTCGGCCACCGTGAGATGCGTAAAAATCCTGCGGCCTTCCGGCACTTGCACGATGCCCAATTTCACCAGCTCATCGGGCGGCAATTTTTCTACGGAGCGGCCTTCAAAGTGAACGGAGCCCTTACGCGCTTTGACGATCCCCGAAAGCGTCATCAAAAAAGTCGTCTTACCCGCGCCATTGGCCCCGATAAGCGAGACGATTTGTCCTGCAGGCACCTTGAGGTGGATGCTTCTGAGAATCTCGATCCGGCCGTAGCCGGAGTGCAGGTCAGTGACTTCCAGCATGACCGTGGTATCCTCCTCCGTGTCCGAGATACGCTTCGATGACACGGGAGTTGTTTTGAATTTCGCGCGGAGTGCCCTCGGCGATTTTTTTTCCGTAATCGATAACGATGACTTTGTCGGAAACCGGCATGACCACTTTCATGTCGTGCTCGATCAAGAGAATTGTGATGCCGGTATCACGGATGGCGCGGATTAACGCAAGCAGTTCGTCTTTTTCTTTGGGATTCATGCCCGCGGCCGGCTCATCCAGCAGCAGCACTTTGGGCGCGGAGGCCAGCGCGCGGGCGATTTCAAGTTTGCGCTGATGCCCATAGGCCAGGTTGCAGGCCAGCGTATCGGCTTTCGCCTGCAGGCCGAAAAAATCCAGCAGGCGCAGGGCATGGGCCGTAATTTTTCTTTCAGTGAGCCGGAAGCGGCGCGTCGAAAAAAGCGTGTCGGTTAAACCCAGGCGTGTTCTCACATGCGCTCCGACCAGAACATTCTCAAGCGCGGTCATGTGCTTGAAAAGCCGGATCGTTTGAAAAGTCCGGGCCACGCCTTTAGCCGTAATCGCAAACGGGTAGAGTTTATTCAAAAGAATCTGCTCGTCGAAATAAACGGAGCCCTCCTCGGGGCTGTAAAGTCCGGTGATGCAGTTAAAAAGGGTTGTTTTGCCGGCGCCATTGGGGCCGATGATGCTGACGATTTTTCCGGGCAGGACGGAGAAGTCTATTTTTTCGATGGCCGTGACTCCGCCGAAGCGCTTTGTCAGGCCCTCGACGTTGAGAATGGTCAGTTCCGAAAGTGTTTTAGTCATGCGCGCCGCCTGCGCCGTTTTTATTTTTTGTGTACTCTTCCTGATGCCGTTTTTCGCTCAGAATGCCCTGCGGCCGTACCAGCATCATGACGATCATGGCCGCGCCGAAAAGCAGCATGCGGTACACTTCGAAGCCGCGCAGAAATTCGGGCAGAAGGCTTAGCGTGACGGCGCCAAGAATGGCGCCGGCCATATTGCCGAGACCTCCCAGCACGATCATGGCCAGCACCATGACAGAAACCACAAAATCAAAACTGTCGGGCGAGACCGTGCCTTGTTTGGAAGCAAACACGCAGCCCGCCAGCCCTGCGATGAATCCGCCGATGCCGAAAGCGGAGAGTTTCGCACGCGTGAGATTGATGCCCATGCAGGAGGCCGCCAGCTCGTCTTCGCGCATGGCCACCCAGGCGCGGCCGAGCGGGGAGGTTTCCAGCCGGCGCAGGAAGAAAAGCAGAAAAAGAATGAGGCCCAGGACGAGATAAAAATAAGGCGTCGACTGCACGCCGAACCCTGTGCCTTTGAAACCCAGCGAAGGATGATCAATGCCCAGAAGGCCGTTGGGGCCGCCGGTCATTTCATCCAGATTATTCAGCGCGATGCGGACAATCTCGCCTGCGCCCAGCGTGACGATCGCCAGGTAGTCGCCGCCAAGGCGCAGGGCCGGGAAAGCAAAGAGCATGCTGAAAAAAGCGGCCGAAAAAGCGCTGATTAAAAGACCCGGCCAGAACCCGACATGCAGGTGGATGTTGATGAGAGCGTATGTGTAGGCGCCCACGGCGAAAAGGGCGGCATAGCCCAGGTGCAGAATGCCGGCGAAGCCCACAATCACGTTCAATCCCAGCGCCAGCAAAACAAAAATACCGGCCGAGACGAGGACGTCGATGTGGTAGGCGTTTCGGTCAAGTGCGGGATAAAGTCCCACGACCGCCAGGAGAATCATGCCGGGAAGCAGCGTCGCGAGGCGCGATTTATTAAAAAAATTTTCGGGCATGGATTAAACCTTTTTGACGACGCGCGCGCCCAGAATGCCCTGGGGTCTGAAAAGCAAAATCAGAATCAGGACAAAAAAAGCAAAAACATTTTTCCATTCAGACGAAAGATAGCCAGCGCCGAGGCCTTCGAGAATACCGATCAGAAGCCCGCCGAGCATCGCGCCCGGGATATTGCCGATGCCGCCCAGCACGGCTGCGGTAAAGGCTTTGAGTCCGGCGAGGTATCCGTCATGAAAATTAATGGTGTTGTAATACATGGCGAACATGATACCGCCGGCTCCGGCCAGCGCGGACCCGATAAAAAAAGTTGCCGAAATGATCCGGTTGGTATTGATGCCCACAAGATTGGCGGCCACGCTGTCATCGGCGAGTGCGCGCATGGCCTTGCCTGTGCGGGTGCGGCTGACGAAAAAATGAAGTGCAAGCATCAGTGCTACGGAAGTCCCGGCGATCACAAGCTGCAGATTGGTGACCACGATCGGGCCGAAGGCCAGGTTCTGAATTTTTAGCAGCTCCGGAAAACTTTTATCTGTGGGGCCGAAAATAAGCATGACGATATTCTGCAGGAGAAAAGAAACTCCGATGGCTGTAATCAGCGGGGCCAATCGGGGTGCGCTGCGCAGGGGTTGATACGCAAAGCGCTCGATCAGAACACCCAGCAATGCTGAAAGCCCCATGGAAATCAGAAAGATGAGCGCAATGCCGGCCGCGGAATGAGTCGCGACAGCGCAAAGCGGCAGCAATGTCGTGTAGGCGAAAAGCCCCAGGTAAGCTCCCACCATGAAGACGTCGCCATGCGCAAAGTTAATCAACTGGGCGATGCCATAGACCATGGTATAACCCAGCGCGATCAGCGTATAAATCATGCCGATCGTCAGGCCATTGACAAGTTGTTGAAGAAAGGTGTTCATCGAAATTAATTGCAGACAGAGAAGGTGCCAGGCACCCTCACAGACCTGTCCCGGTGAGGGTGCCTGGCACCTTCTCTACTCGGCGGCTCCGATGTAAACGAGTTTGCCGCTTTCGAATTTGAAAACGCCGATAAACTGATTGCGGTTGTCGCCGCGCTCATCAAAGCTGACTTCGCCTGTAATGCCGGTAAAGGCAGGGATTTCCCGCATGGCTTTCAGCACCGCCTCACGATTCGCGCTGCCGGCGCGGTGGATAGCCTGCATTAAAATATTCGCCGCGTCATAGCCGTAAGCGGACCACTGCCCGGGCTGGCCGAAGCGCGCTTTGTAGGCAGCGATGAATCCCTGGGCGGCTGGAATTTTTTCCATATCGCCGCCGACCATGGTAGCGTAGGTGCCTTCGGCAATGGACGCGCTGGCCAGCTCGCTGAAAATGGGCGAAGCCAATCCGTCGCCGCCCATGAATGCCGCCGCAAGCCCCAGTGCGCGGGCCTGACGCACTAGCAGCGCGCCTTCCGGGTAAACGCCGCCGAAGTAAATCATCTGAGGCGCGAGCGGCTTGATGCGCGTGAGCAGCGGGGTAAAATCTTTATCGCCCTGAGTGATGCTCTCATGACCCAGCACCGTCATGCCGATTTTAAGCGCTTCCTTTTTAAATTCATCGGCGAGGCCCTTGCCGTAGGTTGTTTTGTCGTCGATCACAAATAGGCTTTTTATCCCGAGCTGGTGAAGCGCGTAGCGGGCCGCGCGCGGGCCCTGCACGTCATCGGTTGAAGCGACGCGGAAGAAAGTATCGAAACCTTGTTTGGAAAGATCAGGGTTTGTGGCCGCGGCGGTGAGCGACGTGATGCGGGCCTCGTGATAAACCGCGGAGGCTGGTTTCGTGCAGCTGGAATTGAAATGGCCCATGACGGCGACGACCGCAGGGTCTGAGACAAATTTTTTGGCGACGTTGACTGCTTGTGCCGGGTTATGCTGATCATCCAGCGCGAGGACTTCCAATTTTTTTCCGGGGATGATTTCACCGCGGGCGTTGGCTTCATCGACGGCCAGCCGGACCGCATTGCAGATGTCGATGCCCAGTTGGGCCTGGTCGCCGGTGAGCGGCGCGGCGCAGCCGATTTTAACGACCGGCGGAGAGCCGGCGCCGGAACAACCGGCTGCCAGTATCAAAAGCGCGAGCGCCGAAAAAATCCCGGTGGAAAAATAAAACGGCTTACGCATGAAAGTTCTCCTTCTTTTCCTGACGGGACTTGCGCCACTCCAAAAACAGCGGAATCAGTGAGAGCAGGATGACGATGAGAATGACCCAGTGTATTTTTTTGTCGATGCCCGGAATTAAACGGCCCAGGTAATAACCCGACAGGCACATGCTTCCGACCCAGGCGATGCCGCCGGCAACATTATAGAAAACAAACTTGGTGTAGCTCATCCTGCCGATGCCGGCCACCGTTGGGGCAAAAGTCCGTACGATCGGCACAAAGCGGGCCAGCACAATGGTTTTTGCGCCGTATTTCTCGTAGAATCGCTGAGCTTTTAAGAGATGATCGCGGTGAAAGAAAAGAGAGTCTTCCTTATTAAAGATGCGCGGCCCGATGTGATAACCGATGGCGTAACCCGTGCTGTCGCCTAAAATGGCGGCGGCGCACAAAAGCCCGGTTAAAATACGGATGTCCAGCGTAGGGTCCAGCGCGGCAATGAGGCCCGCGGTGACTAAAAGAGAATCGCCCGGCAGGAAAAAACCGAAGAAGAGGCCGGTTTCCGCGAAAACGATGACAAAGAGGCCGATAGAGCCGCCCCAGCGGATCAGGTCCTCAAGATTATGCAGATGGGCAAAAAATTCCAAAATATTTCCCGCAAGAACCGGTTGAAAATCAATTGAAGGTGTTTAGTATAAGGAAAACCGGAGTATTCCGCAACCGGGCAGAATGACACAGCACTAACAGTGCTGCGTTCATGATTGCCTCCGTCAGGAGACGGAGACTGCTCAGGCGCACCCCTGTTGGGGATGCGTCCTGTTCTGTCCCTGTCTCCGCACAGGGGCCGGTGCGTTTTTCAAGAAAAAGGCGGGAAAGCCGATTTCTTCAGCAGTCGTCCTTTTCCATTTTGTTTTAACTCGAGGCAGTTGTTGAGAAGGTGCCAGGCACCCTCACAAACCTGTCCCGGTGAGGGTGCCTGGCACCTTCTCTTGGGCGTTAGTTCATCAGGAGGATTTCATGCGTGAACATTGTTTTAAACAGAGCGCGCTGCTCTTACTGGCGCTGTTTATATTTGCCCAAACGGCGGGTGCGGCGCCTGCAGTCGCCGAAGGCGAAGTCCTGAGCCTGGTGCCGAAAGGCGATGGCTGGACCTTGACCGTTAAAGTGTCGACCGGCA
>JAHFHB010000006.1:0-440 GCA_023247135.1 Candidatus Omnitrophota bacterium | reverse complement strand
GGACAGTGATCAGCGCGGAAGTGACTGCCGATCAAGTGCGTAAAGGCGAGAGAATTATCCGGTCAAGCCGGAGCGGGGATCTGGCGCCGCTCGCCGGGATTTCACCGCAGACGAAGAAACTTCTGGGTCTGCCAGACATTCCAAAAATTCCAAAAGCGCCTGAGATTCCAAAAATTCCTAAAGGGCTTATGACCAAAGGCGGCGCGGGTCCCGGCGGCGGCGGAGCTCCCGCGGGGGGCCCTGGACCTGGCGGAATGCCGGCAGGACCCGGAGGGCCCGGTGGCGGAGCGCCTGGCAAGGGCAAGGCCCCTCCCCAGGAACCACCCAAAGTGAAAACGCAGGACGACATTCTGGATGAAAAAGGATTTCAAAATGAGAAATTGCTTTTTCCGGGCGGCGGTAAGGATGCGGGCGCGGGGGTGAAAGTTACGGGTGTGAAA
>JAHFHB010000155.1 GCA_023247135.1 Candidatus Omnitrophota bacterium | reverse complement strand
CGTTGGTACACCCTTTCAGGGTGTACCAACCGTCTGACTACGCTCTCTCATCATTGAAATGTGTGAGAGATCGTAGTCAGATGGCGGCTCGGGTGGAATGATCGAAGGAAATAGGACTTTTGCAGACTAATTTGCAGGTGAATTGAAAGCTCCTAAAAAAATATTTTCAGTATAGAAACTTTCTGTCGAGTTTATGCAATTTGAAACTACAACTTGCAATCTGCATGACTTTGAAAATCATGGGAGCGCGTCTTTTTTTCGGGGTCGTTGACTTACCGTGGAAAATGAGGCATAATTCACGGTAAGTTAAAAATCGAGGATTCTATGAAAAATTATACGCGGCTTTTTCATCCCCCGAAATCCAGTTTCTTTTTACTCGGCATGAGAGGTGTTGGCAAGAGCACTCTGATCCGCCACGCTTTCAAAGATGCCAAAATCATCAACTTGCTTGATGAAGGTCTTTATCAGCTCTACCTTTCAAAGCCTCAGGCTTTTGCCGAAGATTTGTCGTTGGTCAAACGCGGAGATTGGGTGGTTGTCGATGAAGTGCAGCGCCTGCCGCAGCTTTTAAATGAAGCCCACCGTTTTATCGAAGAGAAAAAGATAAAATTTGCCCTGCTCGGCTCAAGCGCGCGCAAACTTAGACGGGCGGGGGTAAATCTTTTGGGCGGGAGGGCTGTTCAAAAATGGATGCATCCTCTTCTTCCCCAAGAATTGGGAGATGACTTTTCACTGGATAAAGTGCTTCGGAATGGGTCGATTCCTCTTGTTTGGAATTCCACGAGTCCTCAGGAACAGCTCTCAGCTTATTTGCAGCTCTATTTGAAAGAAGAGATTCAAGCTGAAGCAATAGTGAGAAACCTCCCCGGATTTGCCCGTTTTCTGCCGGTCGCGGCACTTTTTCATGCACAGGTTATTAATGTTGAGTCGCTTGGCAGAGACTGCGGAGTTGCCCGGTCGACGGTTGAAGGATATCTGCAAATTTTGGAAGATACGCTAATAGCATTTCAAATACCGGCCTATGAAAACAAATTAAGGGTCCGCCAAAAGGTGCATCCGAAACTTTATTGGTGCGATTCCGGAGTTGTCAGGGCCGCGAAAAAACAATTGGAGGGGCTTGCGATTGAGGAAAAGGGATCTTTGTTCGAAGGATTTATTGCGCAGACACTCAAAGCTTACCGGGAGCTTGACCGGCTTGAATGCGATCAAATTTCTTATTGGTCCGCCGGCAAAAATTCCGTGGAAGTTGATTTCGTTATTCAGCGGGGAAAAGAATTAATTGGAATTGAAGCCAAGTCCGGTACCGATCCTGAAAAAAAATGGTTCGCCGGGCTTTCGGCTTTAAACGAAAGCGTAAAATTGAAACGTTCCCTTCTTGTTTACACGGGCAAAAGAAGATTCAAACACGCTTCCGGCGTGGAAGTCCTTCCTGTGCGGGATTTTATGCAGGAAATACAACAGCTCTAAGGGCGCTCCCCCGTAAAAGACCGGCTAAGGACAGGCAAAGTATGGACATCATCGAAAAACTCGAAAAACACAGGCTTGAAAACAAAATTCCCCAGCAAGAGGTTGCCATCAAGCTGGGCGTCGCCTTCTCAACCGTGAACCGCTGGCTCAACCGTAAGTCTAAGCCAACAAGATTCAAAGTTATCACATTGAAAAGCTGATAAAAGGTAAGAATGAGCGAAATAAAAAAAATAATAAGAAAGATTAAAAAATTTAGGGATGATCGAGATTGGGCGCAATTTCACAATCATAAAGATTTGGCTTTGTCATTGGTCTTAGAGGCCGCTGAAGTTCTTGAGCATTTCCAATGGAAAAAACCAAGCGAAGTTATTACTCACGCGAAAAAATGTAAGGGCGAAATCGCTGATGAGCTTGCTGATGTTGCGATGTACCTGTTCGAGCTTTCTGATAATTTAGGCGTCGATCTCTCCAAAGCCATTGAAATTAAAATGGCGAAAAACCGTCAAAAATACCCCATTGCAAAAGCCAAGGGTAAGCACATTAAGTACAATAAACTTTAATGATTGTTTACCAATCGACCAAACAAGGTTTCCTTAAAGATTCTTCGATTGGCATCGAAGACATTGTTCGCTCTCGCGTAAAAGATAAACTCAACATTGATGTGAAGCCAGGCAGTGGCGAATATGAATCTTGGGAAAATTCGCTCGGTAATGCAATGCATCATGTGATGAATACCGATAAAATCCCCAATGACGCAGAACTACTCTCTCACTGACGGAACTCTTTACCCACAAATGAGAAAGCCCTTTGACCTGGTGGCCAAAGGGCTCTCATCTTCGGAATGGCTCCCCCGCGAGGGCTCGAACCTCGGACAAGGTGATTAACAGTCACCTGCTCTCAAGTTTGTTACTTCTGCTTGCGCAGAAGGATTGGGCATTTCTGCCAATCTCTCCCGTTTTGCTAGTGGATTATGTCGGGAGTTCGGACTATCGCTTAACCCTTTTCACGGGTTTTCCGTCGCTTAGTCTCTCACGCTGCTTTTCAGCTTGCGCCTTGTCACCCATCTCTGGGCTTCCAAGTCAATCAGACGGAATTTAAAGTTGGCATCAGTTTACCAACTGAGCTACAGGGGAATAACTTATGTATAAAGAGCGAACTTCTTGAGATCCTTCGCTTCGCTCAGGATGACACATGAAGTGTTGAATAACCTTCGGGAATATGCTCACAAAACTGTTTTATTATAAGAGATTGGAGCCAGGACGGTCAATCAGCGGTTTGGGTGGTTCCGGCCTGGGTATTGGAGCTTTCCCGGAAGCGCTCAGTGTAGATTTCGCGCGGTTTGGCGCCCTGGGCCGGCCCGACAAGCCCTTCGGCTTCCATCTGGTCAATAATACGGGCCGCACGGGTATAACCCAGACGCATGCGGCGCTGTAAATTGGAGGTAGAAGCCTGGCCCGTTTCCAGCACCACGGCCACAGCTTCATCAAAAAGCTCATCTTTTTCTTCTGCACCGTTACGCGGCCGGCCGTCCTGCGCTGAAATAATATCTGAAAGGTAATCCGGATGGCCCTGTGCGGTCCAGAACTTCACGACGGCGTTGATCTCATCATCGGTCACATACGGGGCCTGGCCGCGAATCGGTTTGGCTTCGCCGGGCCGCAGAAAAAGCATGTCCCCCTTGCCAATCAATTGATCGGCGCCATTACAATCCAACACCGTGCGCGAGTCGACTTTGGACGCCACTTTGAACGAGATACGCGCCGGGAAATTGGCTTTAATCACGCCCGTGATGACGTCCACCGAGGGGCGCTGCGTGGCAAGAATCAGGTGAATACCCGTCGCACGCGCTAGCTGGGCCAAACGTAAAATGGCCGACTCCACTTTGTCCTGCGCTACCAGCATGAGGTCGGCTAATTCATCGATCACGACCACGATGTAAGGCAATTTATGCGGAATGACATTCTCGGATTCGATGCCTTCCACAGCTTTGATCGCTTCTTCCGACATGGGCCGTCCGTTGAACGCTTGAATATTACGCACGCCGACCGCGGCAAAAAGCCGGTAGCGGTTTTCCATTTCGCTCACCACCCAGTTGAGCGTGTGCGCAGCCTTTCTGGAATCTGTCACCACCGGCGCAAGCATGTGCGGCAGTTTGTTGTAACAGGCCATTTCAACCATCTTGGGATCCACCATGACGAACTTTAAATCATCCGGCGTGGCATGATACAAAAGGCCCATGATGATGGAATTAACCGCCACAGTCTTTCCGCTGCCCGTTGAACCGGCAATCAGGATATGCGGCATCGTCGCCAGATCAGAAACCAGCGAAGCGCCGCTTGTCGTTTTTCCGAGTACCAGCGGCAGGGCATTTCTGCGCGATTTAAAATCGCGCGAGTCAATCAGTTCACGCAGTGAGACTGTGCTTGAAACAGAGTTGGGTACTTCCACCCCAATCGCAGATTTTCCAGGGATGGGAATGATCAAGCGGATGCTGGTGGCCTTCAGCGCGAGCGCCAGATCATCCGAAAGCGAGGCGATGGAATTGACTTTGACACCGGGCGCGGGCAGCAGTTCATAGCGCGTGATGACGGGGCCCTGCTCAACCTCGACCACTTTGACTTCGATGCCAAACTGCGCCAGCGTCAGCTCCATGATACGCGAATTAGCTTCAAGATTATCCGTTCCCGCGGCCTTCAGTAAAGGCACGCGCAGCAAATTGACGCTGGGAAGTTCATAGGGTTTGATTTCGCCAAGGCGGAAACCCACCACCCCGTCATGCTTGCCAACGTCTTCACTGCTCTCCGGTTTTTTAGCGGCTTTGACGGGAAGTGTTTTATCCTGGACCGGCGCCGCATCCTGCGCCGGCACAACTTCAGCCTCGGGTTTTTTCTCAACCGGCGCAGTCACCGCATTTTTCAATTCTTCTTTTTGCAGTTCTTTCTTGGCCTTTTCAAGCTCGGGCGAATCCGGAATATCCGGGCGGTACTCTTTTACTTTGATTTTCACATCCGCCATCGGCACACGCTTAAACTCGGCAGATTTTACAGGCGCCTTAGCGGCCGCCGTATTTTGGGCTTTGAGTTCCGCCGGCACCGCCGCAGGCAACGTTTTACTTTCTTGTTTGCTTTCGCGCCAGGCCTGAATCACTTCGGTTGATTTTTCGATGAACACCTGCGTGTCTTCAAAAAAGTTTTGCAGGGTTTCGCGCAGTTTGGCGAGCGTCTCGCGAATGAGCGGATAAATCAGGAAATCGGTGGCCAGTAAAACGGAGAGCAGCAGGCAGGCGCTGGCCAAAATCGTTCCGCCGATCGCACCGAAGTAGCGCAAGAGGTGTTCGCCTGCCGCATAACCGACCGCACCGCCGCGCACCAAGCGGTCTTCGGGCAAGCTTGAAATCGTAACCAGCGTGGCGGTGGCAAAAAGAGCGATCGCAAGGCCGACAAATTTAAAAAGTTTGCGCTCGGGAACACGTTGGGAAAAGAAACAAAAGGACCAAAGCAGAAATACCCCAGGAATGACATACGCGCTGATGCCAAAAGTCAGGAAAAGGCCAAAGGCCAGGTAAGCGCCCGCCACGCCGGTCGTGTTGCGCGCCGCGGCCAGGGGCTGCGAGGTGTAAAACGACACGTCGCGCATATCGAAAAAAAACAAGCTGGCCAGCGCAAACAGGCCGGTGAGCAGGAAGAATATTCCCCAAATTTCGTTGAGTCGTTCTTTTTTCATAATGAAGGTTATGAATTAATGCAGTCCGGTATGGCCAAAGCCGCCGCTGCCGCGAGCGGTTTCATCGAGATTATCGGCCTCAAT
>JAHFHB010000154.1 GCA_023247135.1 Candidatus Omnitrophota bacterium | reverse complement strand
AGGAGCGCCAAACCGAAAGAAAGGCGCGCAAAGTTTTTCTCCCACCAGTGCTTATGGGTCAGGGGCAGAATGGCGATTGAACCGAGAAGGAGTACAAAAGGGGAGACCCAGATCAGTGCGTGCGGATTCATATTTTTTTGCCTCAGTGCCAGGATTCAGGGTGAAGGTGCAGGTGGAATTATTCTATAGAGGCGGGTGGAAAAGCAAGCAATGTTTTGTCCGCAGAATCCAGTACAGAAATGACTTTGTAGAGACTGGCAAGAGTCCTACAATAGGGGTTCACAAAAAGTCAATCCAGGTTAAAGCTGGAAAACCCGGGAGGAATCACAATGAAGCGACGTTTTCATTTCCTGATTTTAATGGCGCTGTTGATTTTTTTAGCGCGGCCGGTTGAGGCGGCGACTTACAAGGTTGATCTGGACCATTCGACGGTGGGTTTTAAAGTGCGCCACCTGCTTTCCTGGGTGCACGGCAGTTTTAGGCAGTTTGAGGGGAATTTCTCCTATGACCCCAAGGACCCCGCGGCGTGGAAGACGGAAGCCGTGGTGCAGGCCGCAAGCATCGATACCAATGTTCCCCAGCGCGATAAACACCTGAAATCCAAAGATTTTTTTGACGTCGAGAACTTTCCCAACCTTTCCTTCAAAAGTACGACCGTGACGGATGTTTCCGGCGGCAAAGCCAAACTGCACGGAATCTTGAAAATTCACGGTGTCGAGAAGGAAGTTATTTTTGATCTTGAAATACTGGGGGAGGTCACAGACCCCTGGGGGAATCAGACGGCGTCTTTTACGGCGACCACGACGGTGAATCGCAAGGATTTCGGCTTGACCTGGAATCAGGCGGTTG
This sequence comes from Candidatus Omnitrophota bacterium, assembly GCA_023247135.1. Classification (GTDB taxonomy): domain Bacteria; phylum Omnitrophota; class Omnitrophia; order Omnitrophales; family Aquincolibacteriaceae; genus JAHFHB01. The sequence continues at coordinate 4,471 of JAHFHB010000154.1, read as the reverse complement.
AAACCGGACAGCTTCTGGTGGGCGAAGAAATTACGATTGAGCTCGAGATCGCGGGAATGAAAGAAGGCTAAGGCATCCCTTCGCTTGAAGGGTGCCGTATCGACTTGATACGGCCAGTGGGAGTGAACCAAACTTAAGGAGATAAGCGGTGGAAAAGACATTTTCAAAGAAGAAGTTTTTGGCGGCTTCTGTGGCGGGGCTTTTAACGGTGGCCGGCATGGCCGCAACTCAAGCGGCTTACGCCGATGTGCATTGCTCTGGAATTAACAAATGCGCCGGGCAGGGAGAATGCGGCGGCAAAGGGCATAGCTGCGCGGGTAAGAACACTTGCAAAGGGCAGGGCTGGGTTTCTTCGGCCAGCGCCGAGCAGTGCAAAACCGACGGCGGCACGGTCGTCGCGTAAATTCAGGGAGATCACGGGATGACGTCCTCTGACAAGAAACACGGCGAATGGCCGCTCCTGGGCTGCGGGGTGGGATTGCGCAGCGAGCACTATCCGGCGATTCTCGAAAGCTTTCCGCCCATGGATTTTTTTGAGGCGGTTTCCGAGAATTACATGAACACCGGCGGGCGGCCCCTTGCCATGCTTGAAAAAGTCAGAGAACGTTATCCCGTGGTACTCCACGGTGTCGCGCTTTCAATCGGATCCTGTGACCCCCTGCACCCGCAATACCTCGACAGTTTAAAGAAGCTGGTCGACCGTATTGAGCCTGAGTTGGTGTCGGATCACTTGTGCTGGTCGGGGGCCGGTGGCGAGACTTTGCACGATCTGCTGCCGCTTCCGCTGACCGACGAATCCGTGCAACACGTTGTCAGGCGTGTCGATCAGGTTCAAACTCATTTGGGCCGGAAGATCCTGCTTGAAAATGTTTCGACCTATGTGACGTTCAGCCATTCCGTAATGCCCGAATGGGAATTTCTTGTGGAAGTCGCGAGCCGGTCCGGCTGCGGAATTCTTCTGGATATCAACAATCTTTACGTCAATGCGGTGAATCACGGGTTTAATCCCCTGGATTATCTGCGGCATATTCCCGCTGAAAAGGTGGGCCAATTCCATCTGGCGGGGCATACTCCGATGGGGAAGTTTTTATTTGATACGCATTCGGCGCGTGTGACGGAAGCTGTGTGGGAACTTTACCGTGAAGCCCTGAAACTGTACGGCCGCGTTTCGACTTTGATCGAGTGGGACGAAAAAATTCCGTCGTTTGACGAGTTGAGTTCGGAAGCGGCTCGCGCCCGTGGTTTTTACTTGCAAAGCATGTGTCGGCCCGTAGGGAACAGGCATGACTGTTCCCTACAATCGGATGTAAAGTCCGGAGTTTCTTTACAGAAAGGGCAAGCGGTGCTGGCAATGGAAGGGTTCAGTTTGTCGCAGGTGCAGGACTTGATGAAGTCGGCCATCCAGCCTCTCGGAGCGAACCGTTTGCCCGACACGCTGCTGAATCCGCAGGGCGGTGATCCTGGAAAAGAACGGATGAGTGTGTACGCCGATGGGTACATCGCCAGAACGCATGCGGCGCTTGGAGAAACCTACCCGGCGCTGGCGCGCTTGATAGGGCCTGAGGATTTTTGCGAGCTTGCAGAAGCGTATGCGGGGAAAGGGCCGGCGACCGAGTACGATCTGGCGAAAATCGGAGAAGGTATGCCGGATTTTTTAAAGACGTATCCGGAAATCTCAGGCAAACCTTATGGGGTTGACCTGGCGCGGTTTGAATGGTTTGTGGCGCGGGCTTTTCATGCGTATGACGGCGTGCCTCTTCAGCAAGCTGCGCTGCAGGCGCTTGCACCGGAAGATTGGGAGCATATCCGGCTTATTTTTCAGCCGTCCGTTTATCTTTTTGAGTCTGATTGGCCGGTGTTGGCACTTTGGGAGGCGCGCCAGCAAGAAAAGTCTCTGACAGGCGCGCTCGAAAAACTTTCCGAACCGGAAAGGGTGTTGATTTCGCGCGCACAGAACCGGATCCGCACCGAAAAACTCGGGCTGGCCCAGTACCGGATTTTGCGGGGACTGATGGCCGGCCGCTCTCTTGGGGCTGTCTGTGAAGACCTGGCGGATTTTGAGGATGAGGTGTCTTTGCAATCCTGGTTCTCGGCCTGGATTCAGGATGGATTGTTGGCACGTCTCGAACTGGCAAAATCTAATCAACCGCTCGTTTAATTTTTCCTGCTGAAATTATTCCGCGTTACAATGCACTCATGACATCGACAAAAAAAGCCATTATCACCGGCGCAAGCAGCGGCATTGGCCGCGCGCTGGCCGTCGTGCTTTCCAACGACGGCTATGCGCTGGGCCTGATGGCGCGGCGCGTTCACTTGCTGGAAGCGCTCAGATCCGAATTGCGGCAACCTGCCTGGATTATGCCGTCGGATTTTGAAAATCCGGATCAAGCCCGGCAGGATTTCCGGCAGCTCTGCGCTCAGATGGGGACAGTGGATCTTGTGGTGCTGAATGCGGGGGCGAATCATCGCAGCGCCGATCTTTCCTGGGAGCACGATCAAAAGATGCTGCAGGTGAATGTGGCGAGTTTTGTCGCGCTGGCCCATGAGGCCATGCGGATTTTTCTGAAGCAGGGCGCCGGGCATTTGACGGGCATTTCTTCCATTGCAGGAGTCCGGGGATCGGGCCATGTGCCGGTCTACGGCGCTACCAAAGCTTTTTTATTTTCGTACCTCGATGGCCTGCGCCAGCGCGTGCAGGCCGAGTGCCCGCAGATCAGCGTCACGGATGTGCGGCCGGGGTTTGTCGATACGCAAATGATTCGGGCCGCTGCGTTTAAATTCTGGGTGGCATCTCCGCAGAAAGCGGCTGTACAGATTGCGGCGGCGATTCGGAAAAAAAAGAAACGCGTTTATGTCACACGCCGCTGGGTGGTCGCGGCCTTTTTTTTCAGATACCTGCCCGATTGGCTTTATGACCGGTGTTACCGGATTATTTTTAAAAAAAAGACCGGGGTTGACCGGGCATGAAAAAACTTACATCGGGGCTTCTCGGAGCCGTGCTGATTCTTCTGGCGTTGATCGCGGCTTCCGGCAAAACGGGAGCGCTGGGACTCGGTGCTTTTTTGTGTTTTTTTACCGTGGGGGTGACGGTACTGATGGAAGGCTTCCGCAAGAAAAATAATACGCCTTTGTGATAATTTTTAGTGATGTTTTCTGCTAGCGATTGCTCCTTAGCGCTTCCCGAAGGGGATTCGCTTTCGACCCGCCCTTGAAAACCCTCCATTCAGATGCTACGTTTTGAATCTCATTTCAGCAAAGCTCGGGGAGGAGTGTTTCTTTTAACTTTAACGTATGAAGAAAATTCACTTTAAAAAAATCAACGCATTTTGCCTGGCTTTTTCAATGCTGGCACAGCCGCTTTATGCCGGCAGTCTGAATGGGGCGTTGGCCGCCGGTTCCGGTCTTGTGACCCTGTCTGCCCCGCGCCTGAAAATTTCGGCTGATGCCGGTTCGCTTGAAAATGCATCGGCAGGGACAGGGCCTGAAATTTTTCACATTCAAACGGCGCACGGTAATTTCCTCGCGCAAAAAAATATTCAAAAAATTCTTAATCTCATTCAGGCGGATGGCGGTGTGGATCTGGTGCTGCTCGAAGGTTCCGAAGGGCGCCTGGACGCACAAAAATTGCGTTTTTTCCCGGAGCGCATGGAATTAACCGCGAAAACACTCGACGAACTTGCGCGGCAATCGGTGGCCAAGGGAGCCGACCTTTTTCTGGCGGAGCATCCCGGCATTCCGGCGTATGGCATCGAAAGTCTTGATTCCTATTTAAAAAATGCGCAGGACATCCGTGCGATGATCGCGGGACACGCGCAGGCGGCCGAATGGATGGGCCGCTTTGAGGTGCAAATGACCCGGCTCATCGCACAGGGGCTCAATACGCACTTGCGGAATTATTTGCGCGATCGGGAAGATTACCGGGCGGGCCGGTGCTCGGCGGAAGTTTGGATCGAAGAACTTGCTCAACTGGCCAAAGATACGGCCGGTCTGGATCTGGATTCGGTGCAAAGCCAAATCGAATGGCCGATGCTGGCGCGGGTTGCCGTGCTTAAAAAGCTGGCTGCGCCCGCGGGCGTTGAGCTGCAAGGCGCGGAAATTGAGGAGTTTGTGAAGGTCCTCGGGATGCATGACAAATCCATGGCCGTTCACATGCATGAAATTCTGGCGAAAGCCGCTGCGCATCAGGAACTTAACCCTGAAGCCGTGCTTGCGATTGAGTCCATGGCTGGGGCGCTGCCGGCCGATTTTGATGCGGCAAAATTCCCTGGCGTGACGGCCCTTTTGGGCAGAATTCTGCTGGAACATGAAATGGAAGCCCGCGGTCTCGGGGCGGAATTGGAAAAGCTTCAGGCGCTTGTGGCCGGCCGGCTGGCGGTGACCGGGAACGAGCGGCAGATTCTGGCGCTGGCCGATGATTTCTATCTCGTAAAAAAACTCTACCAGCTGGAACTGGTGCCTGCTGAATATTTTC
>JAHFHB010000153.1 GCA_023247135.1 Candidatus Omnitrophota bacterium | reverse complement strand
CGCCGAGGGTTTTGAGCGGACTCTGGAAGAACCTGTGATTAAAAAGAACCTTGAGGAGCTTGAGCGTTTTGAGGATTACAAGGTTGTGTTCAATGCCGCGCCCGATTTGTTCGTGATTCTGCATGCCTTTGAAGAGAAAGAACAGACTCAGGAATGGGCCCGGCGGACGCTTCAGAAAGTGACGCAATGGATTGATTCCATGCCTGGGAAAACGCTTTTGGCCACGGCCATTGCCATCGGGTATCTTTCCAACCGCACGGGCCGGAATCTTTCGGAGGCTCAGGCAACCTTGGCCGTTGACGCTTTGGAAACGCTTACGAATTTAAGCGCCGAGGCACTGCTCAAGATCAGTCCTGAAATTATTTACACCCTTGCCATTTATCATGATCACCCGCATCCGCGTGTCATGGAGGCGGCCCGGAAAGCCTTCGAGAAAATCGTCGAAGAAATCAATCGCGCGAAAGTGCCGCCTGAGCGCGCCCATTTGCCGATTTGGAGCGATATTCGCTGGTTTTGGAATCTGGAAGCGTGGCAACGCGAGCAACTGTTGCACGGCATTCCGGGCCAGCCCGGGTTTTTTCTCAACGGCTGGGCCCAGGGTGATTTTAAAAGAATGGCAGAACCGGGCATTGACGGGCTGGTGAGAGCCTGGCCCCGATTTTTGAGCGCTGATTCAGGCGCTCTGCAGTGGCATGTGAGCGATCAAAGCGAGCGTCATCCGGAGCGTAACGATCTTTACGATCACTTGATGCATGAGTTCAATGGCGCGGCCGCGCCCTGGGCGGAGCCGTTTCGCAAGGCATTGGCACAGCTTTGGGAGTCTGACATCACCCCCGACCGGCGGACCGCGCGGCTCATCGCGTATTTAAAATTTCTCACTCTGCTGGATTCAAAACAAGAGCACAACGTCAGGCATTCCGTTTTGCTGGCGTTGTTTTCTGATTTTTTTGCTGCGCATGGAGCGGATTTCAGCTGGGGGAATCCCGGTGCGTCAGATCACGCGATTTTGCAGACGCTTGATCTGGACAGACAGGCTTTTCTGGCGTGGGCGCAGCCAGAAATTTCGCGGCATCAAGCCATTTATTTTATTCCCTGGCTGCTGCCGTATCTGCATGACCGCGATCCGGAACTGATCCAAAAATTCTCGGCGTTGATTCGTTCTGGAATTTCTTATGCAGAGTACGCGGCTCAGTTTCAGGAGCTGGCCGAGGGCAGGCGGCCCGGTGGAATGGCGCCGGAAGCCCTGCTTGCCGCTTATTTTGCCAAGCATGAGGATGACCGAAAACGGATGCAGCGGGATGTTGTGTTTGAGTCACTGGCGCCATTGGGTTTGAACGAGGTTTCCCCAGCGGCCCAGACGATGCTCTTGATGGACTTACGCGGCTGGGAACGCAAACATCCCGGGCAAGCCCCTAACGGCGCTGTGTTTGAGGGCCTCAAAGAGAATCTCAAGAAATATTTGAAACGTGAAAAACGCGCCGCCGGCGGAACCACTTTTGGCGGCAAACTGCACTTTCTGCACGACCAGATCACGCAAACCCAGTTGAGTTTGATTCATGACTACCTGCGCGATGAGTATGCCTTGAGGGCCCGCGCTAGCCTTGCGATTTCCCAAAGTTTTCCGGATGAAAATGTGAGAGGATTCGTCTATTTTCCGTACGCGCGCGACCCCGAAACCTATTTGGAGCTTGTGCGCCGGACGGTCAAAGAGCTGGTGGCCCAGGATAAAATTCCGGATATGGCGGAACAGCCGCCGGCGGCCCGCCGGTTGTGGTTTCAGCTGACCCTGAGCGGGGCTCTGGAGACGCCGCTGGTTCATATCGGACTGACCAATTTTCTGGCGCGTCCGTATGTTCTGCCGGATGAGAATTGGCCCGCACAGTACCCACCCGAATTTGAAGCGGTTGGTTTTCTCATCCATGGCGGGGATCACCTGGATGGGCATTTTGACAGCGCCGACCGGCACGATGACCTCAGCCTGGATTATCCCGTCGATACTTCAACGCCGGAAGGCAGTATGTTCGAGTCGGAATTTGCCGAGCAAGTCCGTTTTTATCACGCGGCGGAACTAGCGTACCGGGCCTGGAAAAAACAAAAGGCGGGAATTGAACTAACCCCGTATGAAGAAGAACTGGCCGCAGTTTGGGAATCACCCGAGCATGATTATGTGTTTGGCGAAGACCTGCCTGATTTTACTCCCGAAGGATTTACGGGCTACCTCAATCTTTTTCAAGAACTGCTCAACGGCATTGCCCAGAAAGCGGGGATTCCTCAAAACCAACTGCGCTTTAAACCGGATGACAGGCATACCTGGCCCAATTTTAGAAATACGATTTTGGCGATTGACCGGGAAGAGATTCGCCAAATGCCCATTGCTGTTCATGGCCGGCAGCTTATTCTTGAGCGTGACAACGGCGGCGAACCCATTCCGTTAACCGCACATCTGTTTGCCGCCATGCTTCAGCAGGCCGTCATCAACAAGGTTGAAAGTATTCAGCTCCGTTATCTGGATGATACGGGCGAAGAGGATGGGGCCGTGCGCTCTGAGATGCGAACTGATTTTCGTGTTGCCGCCCCCACCCTGCCCTCCCCCGTAAACAGGGGAGGGGAAAAAGTTGTTTCCATTTCTGCAAACAAGGGAGAAGGAAAAATTTCTCTCCTCTCCCGCAATGCGGGGGAGGGCAGGGAGGGGGAAGGGGCGCTGCGCTCCGAGATGCGCACCAGCGAGCGGGTGGACCGACTGATTCAGCACTTCTTTGCGGTTCACCATCCCAATAAGTTACTGCGTCAATTAGCCCGCGAATTGCCCAGTTTCAGCGAAGAGGAAGGCCGGCAATTTCTCGAAACGCTGGCGATTTTGCATGACCGTGTAGAGATTGGTGTCGGGCTGCTGATGATCCTGTCCTTAGCGGAAGGCGATAAAGAGGCAAGGATTATCACCGGCGCACTGGAAAAGTTTTTTGTACAGGGCATGGATGAAAAAAGTATTTACCGTACTATTTTTCTTATGAGGACTCTCCTCGGTGCCGCGCTGAAAACTGCTTTTTCGAGCGGCAACAATGAATATATCGCCGTGATTGCCGGACATTACAACCGCGTGGAGAAGCGCAATACGCCGCAAGATACTTTTCTGATGTATGGTTTCCGCGGAGCGTTGCTCGATGCGCTCCGGTTCCGGCTGCGTATCGACCAGACTTTGTTAGGCCGGGAGAAGAAGCCTGAGGACCGCGCCGCCTTGCCAAAGGATTACCGGATTCAAGCAGGTTTGTACACCATGCTTAAACAAGCCCCCGATTCTCCGGGCATTTTGACGGCATTTGAAAGGCTTGAGAATCTTTATGCGGATCTTGAGGAAAATAAATTTGGCGGGCTGAGCCGGTTGCTCACGGTTTTGGGATTAGGACGCTTTCAAGCTTTCTATCGGGCAAACATCAGATTTATCAAGGATCCATTTTTTCAATATCTTTTTAGATCCGGACAAGTACTTCTGGAAGAAAATTACGCGGGCTTTTTTGAGCGCCGCGGCGGTGCTTTGAACGCTGCCTTGGGCAGGGTTTATGAAAAGGCGGCGCAGCGCATAGAGCGTGACTTGATTCAGTTCAGATTTAAACAGCAGGAAGAAATTCGCACACGCCTTGCCCTTGTGATGCCGGAAACAAACATCATGCGCTCCGGCTGGCTGGTATCCCTGCTCACTGAAATGGCGCGCTGGTCTTTTGAGCATAAGAACGATGTTCAATCTGCCCTGGAAGTTTACCGGCCCATGCTGGAAGGCTATGAAATTCCCATCGAAAATCTCAAGGCAATTCTTTTTCCGGAAACGCCGCAAGCGGCAGGAGCCATGACGGCCAAAACGCAGGAGCAAGCGGTGGCCCGGCTGGCTTTGATGGCGCATGTCGTGCGTGAAATTTCGATCGACCCCAAAAATCCCAATGAACAGTTAGAACGTAGAATCCAGCAACGAGACAAAACTGCGCTACAGGCTAAATTCATCTGGGGACATCTTTCAGGCGATGAGCGTTTCGAAGTCATCAAGGCCGTTCGCGCATTGATCAGTCAGACCCCGTTTAATCCCGCTCGGAGCGAGATGCGCACTGAGCCGCCCGAGGAACCTTCGCAGCCCGCAGTTGTCACTCCGGAAGTCCCCGTAAAAGCAGCGGCGCAGAGCGGGTTTTGGGGAGTGGGTCCCTGGGCCCTGCGGTGGGTGAGGGCCGGGCTTAACATACTTGTTGGAGCCCCACGGGTTTCAATCGCGAACCGGCGCAATGCCTTGAAGACCTTTGCCAGTGCCGGGCTAGTGCCGTATGGAGGCAAAGCCGCTGCGACCATGACGGCCGAAGACACCGATAATGTACGGCGTCTTTTAAATATTTTAGCCGAATGGCCAGAAAAGAAATTTGATTACTATGGTCAAGAGGGTTTGGCCTCAGCGAGCTTACGAAGTTTGCGGACAGCTTTTCAGGCGGCCGCTCAGGCCGGACGCATCCCCCAGACCGTGTTTGAAAATGTGCAGGCGGCTGAAACCGGATTTTCATCAGTCGTGAATGCGCTTAGTGCAAGCGCCTCGTATGTGTCCTCTGAGAAACGCCTGAATTTACTGGATGTACAAATGGCCGAGACCGCCTCTGAGAAAGAGTTTGCCCAGTGGCAGACTCTGATGACAATCCGTAGACAGACACAGGGTTATTTAATTCATTCTGATATGGTGGACAGCTATCGTACGCTTTTTGAACAAGCCAAGGCTCGCGGTCTCGAAGGCGACGCGATTCTGGATTTATTGCTCCAACGGCATGTTTATCCCCGGGTGACGTCCGACTCCATTGAGCTTGAGCCCCGACTCAAACAAATAGGCGTTGAAATTCCGCGCAGTGCTTTGCTTCAAAGCGTTAAAGAGCGCGTGAAACGTGTTCTGGCGGCCCGGGGCTATGATTTAGACAGTGCTCGCAGAGAAGAGTTAAGTCCGCAAGGCGTTTGGGGATTAGCGCGCCACATTGCCAATAGGCGTATCGCTGATGTCTGGACAACCTTGAAAGAAGAAATCGAACAGCTTGCCGTTCGGAAGTTCGGAGACGATGCCCAGCTAGATTCGTTAAAGCGTTCTTACTACCCTCGGTGGCTGGGAGATGGGGATGAAGACTCTGGAGAGAGCAAATCACCGCTGGCTCTTGCGCAGGAATTAACGGAAGACATTGACTACTACGCGACTCGCGAGCGCTTACTGCGTCAAATTGAAGAAAATTGGCCGGGGCGCTCCAAAGCCGGCCCCTTCAGTTACGAGGCGGAGCGTGAAAGATTGCTGGACTTGTCACTAGATCAGTTGAAAGCCATTTCTCCCG
>JAHFHB010000152.1 GCA_023247135.1 Candidatus Omnitrophota bacterium | reverse complement strand
GCCGGAAGAAATCCGTGGCAAACTTAGTCAACTGCTGCGGGTCAAGGGCGCCGAAATCGACGAAAAAGTTCTTAACGCAGTGTTTCAGGAAAAAGGACAGGGGTTTAGCCTTTCGCAACGCGGCTTGCTGGATGTCTTGCAAGTCCTGCAATCCCAGTATGAGGCCATCACCGCCATGCGCGCTGCTGCTTAATTTCCCCGTTCCCTGCAACTTCGTTGTATCTCCGCTGCGGCCGGATGCTATAATCCTTGGCGCGTAGGGAACAGGCATGCCTGTTCCCTACCGAATAATGCGCGAGCGCGAGGAAAATACCTCAAAATGATTCAACTCAAAGACGTTTCTCTTTTTCAGGGATTGAGCGAGCCGGAACTGCGTGAAATCGGCACCGTTTTGCACGAAAAAGAATATTCCAAAGGCGACACGCTTCTTTCCGAAGGCAATACCTGCGACCGTGTTTTCATTGTCCGCGATGGCCGTGTTAAACTCTACCGCATGACGGCCGAAGGCCGCGAGCAAATCCTCGAAATGTTGGGGCCCGGCGATACCTGCGCCTGCAACCCCGGTACGCGCGAATGGTTCTGCAGTGCTTCCGCCGAAGCCCTTTCCGATTGCAAGGTCTGGTTTTTTTCACGCGATCAATACGTGCGGCTTGTGGAAAAAAATACGACGCTGAGCCACGCCTTGAACCGTATTTTTGCCGAGCGTCTGCGCTGTATGAGCTCGCTGGTCGAAGAAGTTTCACTGAAAGACTCACGCAAGCGCGTGGTGAAGTTTCTGCTGGATATGCTGGCCCACGAAGAATCTAAAAAAGCGGCGCGGGGGGGCGAATTGCCCATCCCGTTTACCCGTGAAGTGCTCGCGCAGCGCCTGGGTATGGCGCGCGAAACCGTGGCGCGTCAGCTCCACGAACTCAAACACGAAAAACTCATCGATATTCAGCCCCACCAGATCATTGTTCGCAACCGCCCCGGCCTCGAAAAACTCCTCTGAATTATGGGACTGCCTTGTAGGGGCGGGTTCTAAACCCGCCCTTACGGAAACCTGCATGTGACGCGCGTCACAGCCATTCTGCCGCCGCCTCTGCTAGATTCCCCCCAGGAGTTGCGTGATGAAGACACACAAAAAAAGAGAACAGTTTGAGCTTTGTAATGACGAGGCGTTGACTCGCAGTGTGGGCGAGTGGGAAGGCTGGCTCAAAAAGCTGCGCTATGAAGGCCGGGCTTGGTTTGAAGGCAACCTGAGCAGCGTCAGGGCCCGGTTTATGGATTTCCAGGACAAGCTGCGCAGCCATTTTCAGGTGGAAGAGAGTATAATCTTTCCGTTCTTTCGCCGGCACATCCCCCGGACGGACGCGCCGGTCGATCTTTTCTCTTCGGAACATCGCGAGATCATGGTACTGATGCGTACGGTGATGGAGATTATCCGGACGGTGGAGTTGAGTCCGGCGCTGCTTTGTCCGGGGCAGGAAACCGTCCGGCTGTCGGAGATGGGTGTTTATCTGACAAGTTACGTGCGGCACCATCTGGCAGTTGAGAATGCGATTTTGAAAAAAGCCTGGGGCGAACTGCGCTCCTGTGAAAAAGAGGCGCTGAGAAATCTTGTCGAGGCGAAGGTCGCAAAAGGAAAAGCGGGGGGAGTGTCATGGAAACGCTGACGCAGAAAACAAATCAAAGCCTGGCTTACCTGGGACTGCAGAATCTGGGAGCCGTGCACTGGAACCTTTCGACGGCGGCTCTTTACGAAGAAATTGTCCACCGGCACGAGGGTTGGATCTCCAGCCAGGGGCCGGTGGTGATTAAAACGTTGCCTTACACCGGACGTTTGCCCAAGGATAAATTCATCGTGCATGAACCTTCCAGCGCCGCCAAGGTTTGGTGGGGCAAGGTCAACCAGCCGTTTCCGCCTGCGCGCTTTGAAGCACTGAAAAACCGGGTGGCGGCCTACCTGCAGGGCAAGACTGTGTTTGCGCAGGATTGTTACGCGGGTGCGGATGAACATTTCCGCATTCCGGTGCGGGTCGTGTCTGAGCGCGCCAGTGCGGCGCTCTTTGCTCACACCATGTTTATCCGTGAGAATGATCCGGCGAAACTGGCCGCGATGCTGCCGGAATTCACCGTGCTGCATGCCCCCGGTTTTCATGCGGATCCTGAGACCGATGGCACGCATTCCGATGCGTTCATCCTGCTCAATTTCGGCGAGCGGCTTATCCTGATCGGAGGAACCGCGTACTGCGGCGAAATCAAAAAATCTATTTTTACGGTCATGAATTACCTTCTGCCTCAGCGCGGCATCATGGCCATGCACTGCTCCGCCAATTACGGCCGCGACGCAAAAGATCTGGCGATTTTTTTCGGCTTGTCCGGAACAGGCAAGACGACGCTTTCCGCGGATCCCAGCCGCACGCTGATCGGCGACGATGAACACGGTTGGAGCGACGACGGCGTATTTAACTTTGAGGGCGGCTGTTATGCCAAAGTGATCCGCCTTTCGCCGGAAGGCGAACCTGATATTTACCGTACCACCCGGATGTTCGGAACTTTGCTCGAGAACGTGGCGTTGGATCCCGTGACCCGCGAAATCGATCTGAATGACGAGTCCATTACCGAAAACACGCGCGCGTCCTATCCGATTTCGCATATTCCAAACATGACTCTGTCAGGCCGCGGCGGACATCCCAGGCACATCCTGATGCTGACCTGCGATGCTTTCGGGGTTTTGCCTCCGGTGGCCCGGCTGTTACCGGTACAGGCCATGTATCATTTTCTGGCAGGCTACACAGCCAAAGTTGCCGGAACGGAAGCAGGTATCAAAGAACCTCAAGCAACTTTCAGCCCGTGTTTCGGAGCGCCGTTTATGGCTCTGCCGCCCAGTACCTACGCGGGCCTGCTTGGTGAGAAGATCCGGCGCCACGAAGTCGATGTATGGATGGTCAATACCGGCTGGTCGGGCGGCCCATACGGCGAGGGTAAGCGCATGAATCTTGGTTTAACGCGTGCGATTGTCAAAGCCGTGCTCGAAGGAAAACTGAGTAAGGCGGTGATGCGCAAGGATTCCGTGTTTGGCGTGGAGATTCCCGCCACGTGTCCGGATGTTCCGGCAGCGGTGCTGGATCCGAAGGCGACGTGGAAGTCGCCGGAGCAATACGAGGCCAAAGCCCGCATGCTGGCCAAAATGTTTCAAACGAATTTTCAGGAAAATGCCCCGGACGCAGCGCCTGAAATTAAGGCCGCGGGCCCCGCCGTATAACCGTCAACGTGAAGACACACCCTCGGAACATTTTAATTCTGGTTACGGCGGCACTGGCGGCGTGGGCGTATTTTTTTCTGCCTGCCGCCTGTCCGGAAATGGCGCGCCGTGCGGCGGGAATTTTTATTTTCGCCGCCGTCTTTTGGGCGTTTGAAATCATGCCCCTTTACGCAACATCCCTAGGGGTGGTTATTCTTGAGATTTTGGTGCTTGCGCAGCCGCCTGAACGTGCCGCGATAGGCTATCTCAAGCCTTTCGCCAGTCCGGTCATCATGCTTTTTCTTGGCGGCTTTCTACTCTCCCGGGCTTTTCAAAAGCACGGTCTTGACCGCAGAATTGCCGTTTTATTTTTGAGTTTTTTCGGCCGCAAACCCTACGGGGTGCTGCTGGGGTTTATGTCTGCCACGGCTTTTTTGTCCATGTGGATCTCGAATACGGCGGCGGCGGCGCTGATGCTGGCCATGATTCAACCGCTGCGCGGAGGGCTTGAAAAAGACGACCCCTTCCGCAAGGCACTGGTGCTTGGCATCGCATTCGCAGCCGCATTCGGCGGGATTGCCACGCCGGTGGGGACTCCGCCGAATGCGATTCTGCTCGGCCTTTTGGCCCGACACGGGATTCACGTTGATTTTTTTCAATGGATGCAGGCCGCTTTGCCGCTGGCGGTGCTGGTCACCCTGATTTCGAGCGGGGTGCTTTACCGCTTTTTTCCACCTCGAAAAACAACCCTGGATTTTAATCTAACCGCGGCAGATTCTTCCCTCTCCCTTCAGGGGAGAGGGAAGCCTGCCCACCGTGGCGGGGGCGAGGGGCGGCTTGGAAAAAAACAATTCGCGGTTCTGGCGCTTGCTTTTTTAACCGTGGTGTCCTGGTTGACGGCGGGTGCAACGGGTATTCCCGAAGGGGTGAGCGCGCTGGCATGCGGCGCGGTGCTTGTGGGGGTACGGCTTCTGGACAGCCATGATTTTCGCAGTATTGAATGGGATATTCTGGTTCTGATGTGGGGCGGCCTTGCACTTGGCGACGGCATGGAGGCCTCCGGCCTTGCGCGCTGGCTGGTGAGCCTGCCTTTATTCAGTCACCAGGGGATACTGCTTGCGCTGATCTTTCTTGTAGCGACGGTTTTTTTATCGACGTTTATGAGCAATACGGCTGCGGTCAATCTCATCGTGCCGCTGGTGCTCAGCTTTGGCGGTTCACAGGCGCTGATGCTGGCCGTTTTGGTGACCATCGCCTCGTCGTTTGATTTCCCGCTACCGATGGCCACGCCGCCCATGGCCATGGCTTACGGCACCGGCGAGTTGAGAGTCCGGGAAATGCTGAGAGCTGGCGCGGTGATTACGGTGGCGGCGAATATTCTTTTGATGGCTGGGTTGGGTCTGATGAACTATGCGGGCTGGCTGCGATGAATTTCGTAAAACGTTTTGCCGTTATTTTAGGAGTCTGCATCCTTGCCGGTGCCGGCGCGGGCCTGGCGGCTGATGATTTCCAGTATTGGTCGCGGGCACAGGTGAAAGTGATTGACACGCCGTATGTGGATTACATTCACTACTGGGAAATGCGTTTTGATCATGATGCTTCAAACACCGGTTTCTGGCAGGGCAGTCAGGCGCTTGCGTTTGATTTTTTTAAGCACCTGGGTTTGGGAGTGAATTATACTTACCTTGAAGCCGAGACTGACAACGCGCTTAAAACTGCCAACGAGTTCAAGCATCAGCACCGGCTTGAATTGGAAGCAAGCCCGCGCGGGTCGTGGAAGGACAGGGTTTATTTCAGAAACCGCAACCGCATGGAGTTCCGCTGGATCGAGGGTAAGGGTTCTGACAACGGGCGTTTGCGGCATCTCGCCGAGGCGGAAGTTCCGGTTCATTTTAAAAAAGCGCCTTTTGTGCAGTCTTTTTTTAGCAACGACGAAATTTTTATCGATTTTAAACGCCGCACCCTCAACGAAAATCGCGTCATTCCGCTGGGCGTTACGCTGAAACTTTGGCGGCAGAACAAATTGAAAATCTTTTACATGATTCAATCCCAGCAGGGCGGAACCTGGAGCTCGAATCAAATTCTTGGGACGCACATCCTGATCGATTTTTAAAAAACGAAGGGTTTATCCATGAGTCTTGATCACGAA
>JAHFHB010000151.1 GCA_023247135.1 Candidatus Omnitrophota bacterium | reverse complement strand
CGGATTTATATGGGGTGCGCGCTCCTTGCAAGCGGCCGGTTATGCCCTTTTGGCAGGGATTGGAATCTATTTGGCGGTTCTGACGGCCGCACACAGACGCTCCTGGAAATTTCGAGGCTGGACCTTCCGCCTTCCGAGCCCCGGGGTGGGTTTTCTGCAGCTTTTTTTAACGGCGCTCGACTGGTTCAGCGCTGCGGCGGCCCTTTATGTTCTGATTTTGCCCTTCGGACCCGTCTCCTTCTATCATTTTTTTATCGTGTACGTTCTCGGCCACGGGGTCGGAATGATCAGCCAGGTTCCGGGCGGGGCCGGCGTCTTTGAAGCCATGATGGTCAAGACACTACGCGCCCGTGTGCCGGCGCCGATGCTGGTCATGGCACTGCTGGCATACCGTCTTTTGTATTACCTCATTCCTCTGATGCTGGCGACGCTCATGCTGGGCCTGCGCGAAGTTCATCTGGGGCAGAAACAGCTGCGCCGCTGGTTTAAAACGACGGGGATTCTTATCGCGAAATTCACGCCGCACGTGGCGGCACTGTCGACCTTCACCGCGGGAATTATTCTTCTGGTTTCGGGAGCCACGCCTGCGGACGGAACCCGGCTGGCCTGGCTGAAGGATGTTTTGCCGCTGCCGGTGATGGAAGTCTCACACCTGATGGGTTCGCTGGCCGGTGTGGCGCTTTTGTTTTTAGCGCGCAGCATCCAGCGCCGGGTCGACATGGCTTATTTCTGGACGATTTTTCTGCTGGGCCTCGGCATTTTGTTTTCACTGCTCAAGGGCTGGGATTATGAAGAAGCCATGATTCTGGGCATCATGCTGCTGTGCTTTCTGCCAAGCCGCCGTTTTTTTTACCGGAAGTCCGCGCTTTTGATCGATCGTTTTTCCCCGCTCTGGGTGATTTCCATTTTGACCGTGCTGGGCGTCGTAATCTGGTTCGGATTTCTTTCGTACCGGCACATTGAATACTCGCATGAACTGTGGTGGCGATTCCGTTTGCATGGCGATGCGCCGCGTTTTTTACGCGGGATGGTGGGGATGCTCTCGATGGCGCTGATTCTTTCGTTGACACACCTGACCCGCATTGCGCGTTTTGAGCAAAGCCTGCCCGATCTGACTCAGCTTGCCCTGGCCTGGCCGCTGGCGCGCGCGAGCCGTGATACGGTGGCAAATCTGGCCATGATGGGGGACAAACAGCTGCTTTTTCATCCTTCGGGCCGCGGGTTCATCATGTTTAGCATTTACGGCCGCAGCTGGGTGGCGCTCGGTGACCCGGTGGGGGATGAAAAAGTCTGGCCAGAGCTCATTCTCAAGTTCCGCAGTCTCGTGGATCAGCATGAGGGAATCTGCAGTTTTTACCAGGTGGGTTCCGAGCACTTGCCGCGTTATCTGGACGCGGGGCTTTCGCTGGTGAAGGTCGGCGAGGAGGCGCGCGTGGCGTTGAATGCGTTTACGCTGGAAGGCGGCCATTACAAAACACTGCGTCAAACGGAGCACCGTTTGACGCGCGAAGGCTGTGTGTTCAAACTGGGCCGTGGCGCCGAGCTGGATGAACGCTGGGAAAGTTTTCGCGATATCTCGGATGCCTGGCTGATGCTGAAAGAAACACGTGAAAAAGGTTTCTCGCTCGGTTTCTATGAAGAAAAACATCTGCGGCAGTTTCCGATGGCCTGGAGCGAAAAGGGCGGTGAAGTTCTGGCGTTTTCAAATCTTTTTGAAAGCACGGCCAAGGAGGAGTTATCCGTAGACCTCATGCGCTATGATCCGGCCCATGCGCCCAGCGGTATCATGGACTATCTGTTTATTCGCCTGATGCTGTGGGGCAAGGAGCAGGGCTATCAGGCTTTCAATTTGGGGATGGCGCCGCTCTCAGGGCTGGAAAGCCATGCCTTTGCGCCTTTTTGGAATAAAATCGGCTCGCTCATTTTCTCGCACGGGGAAAGGTTTTATCATTTCGAGGGCCTGCGGCAATACAAGGAAAAATTCGGGCCCCTCTGGCGGCCGCGCTATTTGGCGGTTCAGGGAGGGTTTTCAGTTCCGAAGGTGCTCACAGACATTGCCGCGCTCAATTCTGGCGGCATCAGCGGGGTTTTTGCACGATGACTTCTCAAGTTGAAAGGCTTCGGGTGCTGCCGGGTGTCACGCCCAAACCTCTTAAAAAAAAGTCCCGGCTGCGGTTTCCCGGGAGAGACTTGCTGGAGTACGGCGCGGTTCGTTTTTTGGGTTTCTTTTTTTGGGCACTTCCGCTTAATGCGGCGCAAAGTTTGGCGCGTATGCTGGGACGCCTGGGCTACCGGGTGCTTTCAAAACGCCGGCAGGTGGCGCTCAATAATATCGAGCTTGCCTATGGCGCGAAATTAAACGCCGCCGAAAAATCAAAGATTGCCCGCAGCGTTTTTGAGAGCCTGGCCATTTCCATGATGGAACTTTTCATGACAATGAAAATGCGGCGGGGAGCCCGGCAGCGCTTTGCTTTTCAGGGCGTCGAGTATCTCGAAGCGGCCTTTCGCCGGGGGCGCGGCGTTGTGTTTGTCATTTCGCATCTGGGTTCCTGGGAATATTTGGCTTTCCTGCCATTTTTGAAAGGCTTTCAGTGTTCAGTCATTGCCAAACCGCTGCGTAATCCGTATCTCTATCGCTGGATTCACGCATGCCGTGAGGCGACCGGCTTGCATAATATCGACAAGGATCAGTCGCTGCGCCGGATTCTTAAAGAACTCAAAGAAAATCATCTCGTGGCGATTTTGATTGACCAATGGGCCGGCCCCGAAGGCATCGCGACGGATTTTTTCGGCACTTCAACGTCGACGACTTCCATGCCGGTCAGGCTGGCACAGCGGACAGGCGCCGCATTGATTCCGGGTTACTGCATCCGCATGCCCGGGGGAAAGTATGAAATCCAGATCCAGCCTGAACAGCCCATCCGGGCCGGCGCGGACTGGGAGCGCGCCACGACAGAGGCCTTGAACCGCCGGCTTGAAGAACAGATTTGCCGTTATCCCGATCAATGGATCTGGTCCCACCGCCGCTGGAAACCCCTGCCTGACGCGCTTCGCTGATCCTCGCCAATCCGTTTTTTTTGTGGTACTATTCCCGATCAAAGAAAAGGGGATAGGACATGAAAAAAATTTCCATTTTGCTTTCGTCTGTCTTTATTTTCAGTGTTGTGTTTTTTAGGTCAAGTTCAGCAGCCGCACAGGAAACGCCTCAGCAGGGCATCCAGTCGTTTCTCGACAGCATCCGCGCCATGGAATTTCCAATCAAGGATGCGGCGGCGCATGAAAAAAAGCTGGCGCGGACAGATGCCTACCTGGATTTGCCGGCCATGGGGCAAAAAGCGCTGGGAAGTCATTGGGGCGAGATGAGTGCGGATCAACAGAAGGCCTTTACGGAACTCTTATGGCGCCTCATCGAAAATATTGCTTTTCCGCGAACCAAGGACTTTTTGGGCAGCCAGAAAATTGCCTATGACGAACCTAAACCGCTCGCCAGGGGCTTTGAAGTGTCCAGCATGGTCAAGGATCAGGAAGCCGCGCTGGATGTTCCGGTGGTTTACAACCTGGTGGATGAAAACGGCCAGTGGAAAATTTACGATATTTTTATGGATGGAATTTCCATGACCGAGGATCTCAAGTTTCAATTCGATAAAATCATCAAGGAAAGTTCCTTTCCCGGGCTGCTGGCGCGCATGAGCGAGCGTCTTGAGAAGGCCCGGAAAGAAACCGCGGGTTCATAGACGTGTCGAGCGAGCTTTCCGGAATCCCTCCGAAGAAAAAATTCAATTACGTGGAAGCGCTGGCCACCTTTATCTGCCGGCATGCGCTTGGCGTGCTGCTTGTTTTCTCGCTGCTGACGGCGGCCTTGATTCCGGTCGCAGCCAAGTTGAAACTGCACGCCAATTTCCTGGATCTTTTACCCGCCTCGCACCCCAGCATCGTCAATCTCAAAGAACTGATGAATCATGTCGGCGGAACCAGCTTTTTGATTGCCATCATTGAATCTCCGGATGAGGAGACCGCGCGCATTGCCTCCGAGCGGTTTAATAAGGAAGCGGCTTCCTTTAAACAAGTCGAATATGTGGATGACCGAACCAACATTCCCGCGTTTGAAAACAGGAAACTGCTTTTCCTGAAGCTGGAAAGCGTGCGTGATCTGAAGAAAAAAGTGGAGGATTTGATCGGGTACTACCGCCGGAAGAACAGCCCCTTTTCGCTGGATTTGATCAACGAAGAGGAGCCCGTGATTGATCCGGCGAAACTCGAGCTCGAAGAAAAGGTTTCGCGCATCGGGGGATTTTCGGCCAAAGAAAATAATTCGTATATGCGGGTGGTCCTGCTGAAACCCAAACATCCGGTCAGCGATTTCGGGCGCACGCAGCAACTTTTCGAGGAAATCCACCAGCATTTTGCGCAAATCCAGAAAGAGGCTGCTCATCCGGTCACACTGGGACTGACGGGGCCTTACCGCACGCGTTTTGAGGAATACCGCACGATTACCAGTGATTTGCAGCGCACCGGCGTGATTGCCTTGGCGCTTTTGATCGTGATTAATATCATCGCCTTTCGCGGGTTTCGCGCCATCGTCTATGCTTATTTGCCGCTGGCGATTGGCACGATTTGGATTTGGGCGTTTACGCAGGTCACCATCGGCTATTTGAACCTCATCACAGCTTTTTTAGCGGCTATTTTGTTCGGCATGGGCGGAGATTACACTTTCCATATTCTGGTCAGTTTTGAGGACGATTTGCGGGAGACGGGAAGCGTGCAGAAAGCGCTTGAAATGACTTTTTGCGAACTTTGGCACCCGCTTTGGTCGAGCATGTGGACGACCGCCGTGGTGTTTTATGCCATGATTGTCAGCCAGTTTGAAGGGTTCAGGCACTTTGGCATCATTGCCGGCATCGGCATTGTGATTTCGTTTGTCCTGGTGCTTTTTATTCAGCCCGCGCTCATCGTGCTCGGAGAAAAATATTTTCCGGCGAAGCGCAAGCCTTTGCCGGAGAACGTCAAAGTGGCCAGGTTCTGGATTTATGGACTGATTGCCGCCGGACTGCTCTTCACCCTTTTTTCTTTGACGCAAATTCCCCACGCAACCTTTGACTATAATTTCAACGATCTGCAGGCGAAAGATGATGATTCCATCGAACTTGCCGAAAAAATCGGCAATCATTTCGGTGTAA
Organism: Candidatus Omnitrophota bacterium; assembly: GCA_023247135.1. Lineage (GTDB taxonomy): Bacteria > Omnitrophota > Omnitrophia > Omnitrophales > Aquincolibacteriaceae > JAHFHB01. Next base: position 215 of record JAHFHB010000151.1, on the reverse strand, counting down.
AACTGACGCCGCTTGTTTTTATGGCGCCCAATCGCGCCGTGGCGGCTGATTTGGCGCGGCGCCTCAATGCCTACATCGAGTCAAACCCCAAGACGCTGTTTGATTTTGCCGCGGCGATTACGTCGCATGTGCCGCGCGACCAGGAAGAAAAAATTCAGGTCCTCGCGGAGATCAATGCGATGATTGAAAAACGCAGGCCCTTGATTGAGAAATTG
>JAHFHB010000150.1 GCA_023247135.1 Candidatus Omnitrophota bacterium | reverse complement strand
TGAGAATCCGAGAGTAGAATCCCGGCAGTGTTCGCGATCGATGCATGCAGGAGAGTCGCGGCGGCAAGCGCGTTGTATTGCAGCCAGGCGCGTTTCAGGTAATGTTCAATAAGAAAGCCCGATTCGGCTGAATTGAAAAGCGGTTCAAGATACGGGAACTCCTTGCGCCCCTCCGCGGTACCCCAATAAGCCGTCAAAGATTTAAAATCCACCAGCTGGTTCATGGCATACTTCTCTTTCATGTCACCGGGGGTCAGCGGGGACTGCAAAACGGCATTCACGCCGCGGAAAATCACAGCGTAAAAAACTTTTGCAGGCGTGAGCTCATCCACTTCAAGCGCAGCGTAATCAGCTTTTGAAATTCTGAGGCTTTGATTCCTTTCCAGCGGCAGGGTGTAAAACTCTCCGGCCGACACCGGGGGCACCTCCGCAGGCCTGGCAGCAGGAATATCCGCCGCATACTGCCCAAAAAAGAACGGATTGTTTTGAGAAACAATGACCATTCTTTTTTCTGTGCTGGCATCGGTGTACTTCTCGCTTTCGGTGTTATAAATGCGGGGGAAAAATCGGCGGGTTTCCTCCTCAGCTTCTTTCCAGCCATCGGGATAGTCTTTACGGAAAACCCGGAAATGCTTCTCGAGATCTTTTTTCCATTGCTCAAAACTGGCTTGCAGCATTTTAGGAGTCAGAGTCCCTCCGAAGAACAGGGTCCAGAACTCCTCCCGCTGTTCCAGCAAACGCTCGGTCCAGCGCGTAAGCTTTTTGTTCACCCCATCCTGATCCGTTTCCGACATCGAGTGCGCGCGCATGGCAACCTGCATTTTGTTGGGAAACATGGACGCGCGGTAACTCAGCCGGATAAATTCTTCTGAAATGCGCAGGCGGGTTCTCACGCCGGCTAAATCGCCGGCAGAAAGCCCTGCGGAGCTTAGTTTTTCAAAGGCTTCCTCAAAAAAAGCCTGCTGCGGGCTGGCTGGTTCTACAGCCACGCGAATTCTGGGATGATCTAGAAACCGAATACTCGCATGAGTCCCCAAGGCAGGATCCAGAATGTGGAGGACAAGCCGGGAGCTTTTCAATTTCGGGTACTGCGCTTGCAAAGCCAGAAAACTTTTTTCAATGTCGGCCAGATACCGGCGGCGGGCCTCCGCGTCAGCGGAAGCTCCCGTTAAACTTAAATGCAGCTCATGAAAACCGCCGTCTTGTAATTTTGTCGCCACGTCATACGGCATAAAAAAATCTTTTCCCTGCCGCACGTGAAACACAGGCTGCCGCAGCGCCGTGACCACCAGCGGCGACATATTTTCGACGGCAGTCACCCGGCTTTGCATCCAGGCTGTCCATGCCAGCTGAAGCTGACTCAATCCGACTTGGCGCTCGTAGTAACTTCGGAAAGCGCGGTCCAGAAAGCCATCCCGCTTAAAATCCAGTCCGGTCGTAAGTCCAGTGGGCAGATTTTGCAAACGGGCCAGTAGTTTCTCGACCGGCGGGGCCTGCCCCATGCGCAGGTAAAGCCGGCTTTCTTCAGAGAGTGTTCTCGGGTCCTTCACCCAGGCTTCCAGGGCTTGTTGATAAAGCTCAGGGATTTTACTTTCCATTTCAGTGTCTGCCATGGGCACGACAGGGGCAGGAGGTGCCGGCGGCGCTTCGGGCGGGCTCGGCAATGCAGAAGGAGCAGAGGGTGTTTGAAAAACAGCAGGCACTTCGGGCAACTCCGGCGGATTTTCAAGCATGGCAGCCACGGCGTTGTCGCCGGGCTTGTGAATTTTTTTGAAAAACCAGTCGAGACCTGCGATCAGCCGGGGACTCCAAACCGCCTCCGTAGAACCGCCGTTTTGCAGCGCACCAAACTGCTCGTAAAATCCATAAAGGCCTCTTTGGTTTTCAGGAATGGCCAGAGCCGCCAGGACGTGGGCCTGGGAAAACGGCTCCAAAAAACCGCGCAGTTCGGTGATTCTTTCACGAATCTGCTTTTCAAGAGTCTGGTTGCGCTCAAAATGCTCATACGTTTCCACGCTGCGTCCGGCATTGAGGCCGGCAAAATAATCGGCGCGGCTCTCGAGTTTGCGCAGTAAGTCCTGGAAAGAAATCAGGTTTGGCGGATGGCCGTTTCTCGGCGGGCCGCGCCGGTAGAGTTGGGCCAGGCGTTCCACATCGTCGCGCCGGAATTGCTGGAAACCCGCTTTCCAGTACGTATAAAAATCCGCAATTTTTTCGTAATCATTGCCGTTTTCCTGCGCCGAGGAAAAAATAGCGCGCAAGTCATGCAGTTTTTCCAGAGCCTGTTCCGTTTCGATTTCAGGAAAAAGCTGCGCGGTGATTTCTTCACGCGTGACGGTCTGGGCCGCCGGATCATAAGCCCGCATATCTTCAGGCTGCCAATCCTGAACGACCCACCTTAAAACTTCCAGCCAGCGGTACGTGGCCTGCGGCCCGAAATCAAACGGCTTATCCCCCGTTGTTTTACCGCGCTGGCCCGTATCGGTTTTTTCAAGTTTGAAAAGCTCCAGCGGCACGCTGCTGAAATTCTTTGAGAAATCCTCGACCTTTTTAATCCTCAGGACGGAAAACTGTTTTGACTTCATGCGGCGCACTTCTTCGGCAATTTCGTTGCCTCCCTCAGTATTGCCGTAAGACTCTTTAATGGACTTGATCCATGCGTCCGTCGCCGTATGCGCGGCCCGCATGGGCGCCACCTCGATCTCAAACCCCATAAGTTTCAAAGCCTTGACATAATCCTCTGTGAGTCGCCAAGACTGCGGCAAGGTCAAAAGCGCTTCTCCGCCTGTCTTGGTCTTGAGCACGCGGTTCATTTCGGCAAACATGGCGCGCGATTCTTCTTCACTCAGAAAATCCATGATGAAAAATCCGGTCAAGAGATCAAACCGGTCGTTTATAAAACCCTGGTCCGCAGGCAATGCCGTCACCGAACCCAGCACTCGTCTGTAGTAGCGGCCAGGCGCATCCTCAAACCGCTTGGGCCGTTTTTGATTCAGATACTCAAGACTAAGGTCGAGCTCGGTATATTGAAAATCAGCGTCCGGCGCCTTGACATCCAGTTTATCCAGAGCCCGCGTGAGCGCGCCGCTGCCGGCCGCGAGATCCGCCATGACCAGCTTGCCGTCATTCTGCGCCAGAAGATGCTGGACGTATTTGGCTCCGGCCAGCGCCGACATAAAAGAGGGGTTGGCGTGCAGCGTCACCCCGTGCGCCTTGGCTTCCGTCTGCGAGCTGCCAAACGCGCTCCTCCGCGTGCGCGGCTGGCCGCGGCCGAACGTGGGCCCGCCCCAAAGCTGCGTCACCGTGCGCAGGTTACGCACCAAACGCCGCAGTTGAAAAAGACGCTCCGCATCTTCCACTTCGATTTTTTCCGCATTTTGCCATTGCGCACGCAGCTTCAGGACAAGCTCGCGGTTTTCAACAAACGGTTGAAACAGCGCATTGAACTCATCATCATCGGGGTCCTGGTAAATCAGGCTTTCAAGGCTTTGCCACACGCCGTCTGTGAACCAGGTTTCAAGTTCCGGGTAGCGGGCCAGCGCCGGATAAATACTCTCGAGATCGCGGATGGCGTCAAAAACCGGCAGGTACACGGTGCGCCGCCGCATGAAAATGGCCGGCAGGTCGGGTTCGGGCGAATACAGAGAGCCCTGCTCTTGCTTTAAAAGCTCAAAACTTTTTCCGGTCAAAAGAAAATCAGACTTCAGGAGCCGCCGCGGTTCGCTGTAAACAATGTGTCCCCGGCCATCCAGCTTGAGTGCCCACACGGCCTTCACAAGACCTCCGGACAGGGCCACGCTGAACCCTGAGTAGGGGTCAGCGGATGAGAGAATCACTTCCACCTTGGGCCATTGATTGTTTTGCGGTTCGAGATCCGCAATCCACCAATGCGGCTGTGCCTCTGTCCAGACCGCATTGATTTTTTCGCGGCCGTGCAAATCGCGGTCTGTTTGAGGCGCTGAGGTCCGGTTCAACAGGCTGCGTAAACGGCTGCGTTTTGCCGTTTCCGTCAAACCCGTTTCGGTCTGAAGCAAGAGCGCCCGGTACTTCCGCAGCAGCGCCAGGTTAGACACAATATTGGGGTAATCGCGTTCATCACTTTTTCTGTGATCCACACGGATGTGCTGCACCGGATTTTTTTTGGCCGCATGCCCGGCGCGCGGCTGCGGCTCGACGGGCCGGCGGTGTTTGGGGGTTAAGTTTTTGACAATATCTTGAATTCGCGGGTGGGCTTTAAGTTGAACCTGGTCGTCCGCAGGGCGGCTTTTCATCACTTGCCCCTCAAGATCCCGGGGCGGCGCGTCAAAAGTCTTGAGGTCCAGCTGATTCTTGGGCAGGTACGCCTTGTCCACGGCAATCTCGCCGGTTTTACGCAGAATCAGTACGTAAAATTTTTGGCTCTGCAGAATGTCATCGGCTTTAACCACCTGATCCGGATCCGCCTGCGGCTGCGCGATCTCCCGGGTGCGGTATTCCGGTGAAAGCTCGTTAAACGCGATGCCCTCTTCGACGCGCTCAAAACCGTAATGGGCCTCAATCTGTTCGATGCCATCTTCGCTCAACCCTTTATTGGGCGGCAGCATCACGACAAGATAGCCGCCGGGTTTCAGGAGCGCGTTGGTATCATAAAGTTTCTGCGCCACGGCCTCACGGCTTTTCGGCCCATGCAAGCCGTTGAGCGTGTAAATTTCGTAAAGGACATTTTGGGTTCCACGCAGTTCTGGTTGAAGAGCCGCGTTTCCCGCCGGCTCTTCGACACGCCGCGTATTCCACACAGGCTCCGCCGGATTCTTGGCATTGTCCCAAGCCGCAAGCCTGTTAAGCCAGGGATCGGCTTGAATATCGGTGAGAACCTGTGCCGCCGGACTCTGCAGGGTTTGCTCCGCGGCAAACATAAGCGAGGCCGCATCATTTTCAACCGCGCTGGCAAAACCGATGGCAGGCCATTCGACGCCGTACTGGGCCGGAAGATATTGCGCTGCCCAATAAGCCGCCTGCATGGCCGGACTGGCATTGCGCAGCGCCAAAAAGCTACTTTCATAATCATCGGACAGCGGCGTGCCCAAACGTACAGACCGCATGAAACTCACGGGATCAATCCACTTGCCGTCGTAAGCGGAAACCGGCATTCCCAAGCGCTTCAAAAGCCGCTCATGCGCCGAAGCAATCGGACTGACAAGATCTTCATAGCGATCCAGAACCTCGGCAAGGGCCTGAGCAAAATCGCCGGTATTCAAAGCAGGCACCGCCTGCCCTTCTGCGCCGGCAAGCACCGCTTTGGCCGCGGCCGTATAATCACCCGGGCTCCAAAGCAAGGGTTTTAGAACTCTTTCCGCAAACAACTGGGCCCGCAAAGGAATCTTCGATTTCGCAATCCCCAGTTGCTCGCCGTAAG
>JAHFHB010000005.1:20548-21922 GCA_023247135.1 Candidatus Omnitrophota bacterium | reverse complement strand
CAGTTATTTCGCCGAAAAAGTTTTCCGGGTCAACCCGCAGACGGGCGAAATCGAAGTGTTCTTCGGCGAAATCCCAAGCCGGCGTTTCAAGAACATGCCGGAACTGATCCATTGGCTCGAGACGGATTTTTACGTGCTGCTGGCGACCGACATTCTTTTTGAATCGGCCAGTCTGGTGTATGAAAACTTTATTTTTACGGCCGGAGAGCGCGGCAACCTGCTGCAGCAGCTTGATAACGTGTTTTTTCGCAACGATGCCGAGAAGGCGCTGAAGGAAATCCGCGCGGGCAATAACCGCCGCGGCTACTGGAAAGATCTGAAGCGCTACACCGGCTTGATGATCGACCGGCATGCGGAATCCAGCATCCGTGACATTACGGTGGCCTCAGGCTCATTCGAGGGCCTGCGGGATCCGGAAAAAAATCTGGAATGGCTGGCGGCAAAAATGGCTGCGTCGCAGAATATCTCCGCAGTGGAGGCTCGGCGTCAGATTGAAGAGCGCCTCGCCAAGCTGCTCGAAAAACGTGCGGACGCCTTCCGGGCGGCCTGGGGCGAAACCGCCAACCCCGTGGCGATTTTGGGCGGGCGGCTGGAAAGTTTCTGGAATAAATATTTGAGCCGCACGGCGCAGCCTTCGACCGGCGGCGAGGATGTGGCGGTGGTGACCGCGGCAGAAACCCGGGAATTGCGCCGCCAGATTTACGAGCTTGGCATTTTAGCCATGCGCCGCGCCGCCGAAAAAGGCGATCTGGATCCGGCGGCCTGGGATGTTGCGGCCGGGCGTGAGCTGGATGTTCTGCTCGGCGACAGCGACGAGCTTTTTTCGCGCGACTTTGTGCGGACCCGCCTGGTGGATGAAATCGAACTACGCAGCAAGGCCCGGCGCCTGCAAGGAGAAATGGTCCGCGAAGTGCTTGATTATGCCATGCCAGGGACGATCCGCGCGCTGTTTTACGAGAGCAAGATCCGTGTCCCCAAAACTCATCTGGATACGTTGGCGTCTGAAATTCCGCTGCTTGCGAGCCTCACCTGGGATGCGGACCTCAAAGGGCTCAAAGAAGCCGGACTGACGGAGGATCAGCTCAAGCGGGTGATCGACAGCTGGATTCCGCGCCTGCGCGATTCGATTCCGAAACTGAGCCAGGCACAGATCAACGGTTTGATCTCCAACCTTTTTGAACTGGGCTATCGCAAGGAACAAGTGGAACAGGCGCTCAAAGAGTGGTTTCTCGATGCCAAGGATTTTAACCTTTGGGCTTTCCGCGGCACTTCCAAATTCCTGCAATACCAGCAGATTGATTACGTGCGCAAATTCATGAGTGAGCGCGATTTCGGCGTCGGCGTGGGGCCCTTTGAAGTGTACGGCCCGCGCGA
>JAHFHB010000005.1:0-20538 GCA_023247135.1 Candidatus Omnitrophota bacterium | reverse complement strand
GCGCACGCGCTTCACCGGCTGGGCCTATTTGTTTGGCGCCCTGCCGATTCAAATCAGCCGGCCCGTTTATGGCGAAGACCCCAGCCTCGGAAACCTGGGAATTTACGGCCGCGTGTTACAAGAGTCCGCTTGGGGTATTCTCACCGGTTTTGACACGCCGTACGCTTTTCGTCCGGACCGCCTGAATATGGTCATCGAGGAGTTCAGCCGGAATTCCGGCATTACGCATGCGCTTGGTGACGGCGGTTATGCGGATGGAACGGTGAACTACGCCGAGCGTGTGCGGTCTTTGGAAGATTTAGCCGGTCTCATCGATGAACTGCGTTACCGCATTACGGCCCAGCTTTTCAAAAATAATCTGGAAGTGCCCGCGGATGGCATGGTGGCACGGCTGGGTAAGCTGGATGCGCTGCTTCTGGACATTGAACAAATTGTGTTTCCTTACATCCTGCGTTCCAAAACGGAAATGATCCAGGATTGGGACCGCGCCATTGCGTATCTGAATGAAAACCAGCTGCAGGAATGGCGCGAGGAGCGGGATCAGGCCAAACGTGACAATGCGCGCCGGCTGAATTATTACCAATCGCTGCTGCGGGATTACGAATTGGCCAGTCAATCGACGGAGGCGGATGCGGCCGCGCAGGAGGACGCTGCTTTCTTTGCCATTCAGCGCACGCGCCGCGGCCTGATGACCGAGGTCGAAGATTACCTGAATCAGAAAGGGATTTTACAGGTCGGCAGTTTCCCCGCCGGAGAACTGCGCGAGCAGCGCCGCCGCGAACGCCAGAGCCTGGTGGAATATTTTGCCAAATTGATGTTTGAGTCGGGCAAAACCGCGCAGGATACGGTCGAATTCGGGCACTCCTTTCCTCTGGCCACAAGCCAGGGGGCCAAAGATTATTTAACGACCAAGACCGCGGTGGTGCATGAGTACCGCCAATTCCGTTTTTACGAGCGGCTGTACGAACGTCTGGATGCCGCCAAGAGAACCGCATTGCCGGCGCCCTTTTCGCCGGAATTTACGCGCATATTTCTGGATGAGGATTTTAGCGGACTGACGAACGTGACGGGGCTCGGCGAAGAAGAATTGAGCGTGATCGCCGGAACAGAACTCGAAGACCGTGAAGTCGCCAATATTCAAAGCTATGTTTCGAAAATGGAATTCGACGGCTGGAATGAGCCGTTTATCCGCCACTTGCTCGTCTACCGGTTGTATGTCAAAGGCCTCATCAAGGAATCCGGTTCCTATCAGCGCATCCGTGATCTGGATCCGGACAAGGAAGCCGAGGCCATCGTTCTGCGCCTGATTGATTACGGTCCCCTGAGCGTGGATTTTGATAAAGTTCCGCTGAATGAATCCGAAGAAGCCCGCCTGGAAGTGTTGTCGGAAAAACGTTTTGGACTGACACCGCAGAAGGACCTCGCCGCTAAAACTTATGGTGTGCCGCTGGCCCAATTGACGCCTGAAAGCATCGAAGAATCTTTGCAGAGGGTTCGCGGCATCGGCCTGCATGAGGCCATGCGGGTGGCTTTGAAAGTCTATGACCGGTTGAAACAGGCCGGCCTGGCCTTTGAACCGGCCAAGGGCCGCGTGGCGCTCGACGGCGTTTTACCGCCGCCGGCCATGCATGTGCCGGCCGAGCTGCCGGAGGACCCGGCCGAGCGCAGTAAAGTCCTCGAAGAACGCATCCGGCAGGCGGAAAGCCAGAATCAGGACAGTTATTTTGTGGAGAGCGTGCTCTTTCATGTGATGCGCGTCTTGAACACCAATTTTATCCGCACCTACGATGATCTTTCGTTCGACGGCCGTGAAAATATTTATCCCGTGTGGCCGGAACATCTTCAGGCGAAGCTCAATCAGGCCGCCGGACATTTGAAAGATTTTAATTCCGCGGCGGAATACCTTGAAAACTACCGTGAAGCGCTCAAAGGAGCCCGGATCGGCGGACCGGGTTCGTACAAATCGCTCGAAGCCTGGTTTCAGGCTTTTGCCGGCCCCGCGTGGCGCGAGCATCTGGATGACTTTCTGGCCATGCAGGCGGATTCCGCACGCACGGCACTGCGCGACACGCTGGCCCAGCGCCTGCTGGAACGCGTGCCTCAGGCCAACCGCGCACCGCCTTTATCCGGAGCGCTGAAAACGGCATTTGATGCGCAATTCAGCGAGGTCCAAGAGAGCCGCATTCGCGAATTGGGCCGTGAGTTAAGCGGCCGCGAGCATGAGCAGCTGCGCCAGCAGGCTCTGCTACAATTTCTGGTGAGTTTTGCTCCGGCAAACGGGAAGTCGTTCCTGGAACGTTTTGTCGAGAACCGCGAAAAATTTTACGACACGGAAGATGCGGCCGCCCGTGCCGGGCTTCAGACGGCCTTCACGCAGCTGCTTTCCGATTTCCAAAAGTTTTTGGCCGATCGCGGCATCGTTTCGCCGGTCATGCAGGAACAGCTGGCGGACATGACGTTCCGCGACACCTATCTTTTCAGTTTCACGCGTATTCATAAGAAAATCATTCAAACGTTTGAGCAGGAGTTCATGCAGTCGGGCGTGGATGCGGAAAAAACCCTGCAGGATTCGAAATTCGGCGTGCTGAAAATGATCTATATCCTCCAGCAGAAACGCACGCACCCGGCCATTTTGCTTAGCTACCTGCCGTTCGTCGAGCGCGTCTCCCAGCCGGATCTGGACAAGCAGATTCAGCGCGATGTTCTGGCCCAGGCCGTGGCCAATCTCGAGGCGGTCCTGGGTGCCAAGGGCCTTGTGCTGGACAAGGCCGATCTGGAGGCGCTGATTCGGGAGTCGGGTGCCCTCGAGGCACTTTTTGAAAACGGCTCACTGACGACGAAACAGAGGCAGACGTTCAAATTGCAGAAACTACTGGCCGCGCGCGGGATTGTCCTGGATGGCGCCCGTGAAATCAATCCGGCGTTCAATGGCGCGTACACCACCGATCTTAACTTTTTATTTAAGTTCCATAAAAACGTTCTGCGTCCGCACAAGCTCTCCCAGTTTGAAATTTTCGTGCTTTTCAGCCTGAATGCGCAAAAACGCGCGTACCGCCAGGAGCTGGGACAGAATGATTCGATCACGGATCTGATCGGCACGAACGCGGCCTACCGCAAAATCCGTAAGGATGAAATGACGGGGGAGATTGCCCCGGAGACGGGCAAGGGGCGCGTCGGCTACGTCAAGGATGCGCTCGATCAATCCAGCTATGAGGCCATTAAAGAAACGATCGAACGTAAAATGGCCCTGCGCAATGATCTTTCGCGCGAGTTTGTGCTGGCCGTTCTGCGCAAATCAGGCGTCAACGTGGCGAATCTTGAAAATGAACAGCAGGTGCTTTTGCCGTTTACCGAAGATGCCGCGATTCAGGTCGAGCCTTTCAATCCTCTGGATGTTCTCAAACAGGCAGGCGCGTGGGTGGCGCCCAATACGCTGACGCAGGACGTCTTTGAGCGCATGGCCATGCGCATTGCCGCCAGCAATCTGCCGCTGGCCAGCGATTCGCATTGGGAGGTGCGGGCTGACTTCTCCATCGTTGAATTTTCAGGCAAGCCGGGGAACCCGGAACTGGGACGCGTTTCGCTCAAGGATTTGAAAGAGGAACAGACCTTGAAATTGACGCCGGTGGGAAGTTCGCTGGGCGCGCGTTTGCTTTCCTACGCGGCGGCGGTGTGGTTTTCAGCCTGGACCGCGCTCTTGTTCCTTGGACTTTTTGGGCCGCGGCGGTTCGAGCGGGCCTATCGTCTGACGACGCAGTTCGTGAATCATCTGTTTGGATTTTTGGGTGTACAGAAAAACTGGCAGCGCTGGAGTCTTGCGGGCAAGGCGCTTTCGATCACGGGCGCCACAGCCGCTCTGGCTTTCTCCGCTGTCTTAAGCCCCTTCATTTTTGCGGCATCTTATTTCTTACCGGACCGGATCGGGAATTCGATCTTTGGGCTGCTAGGCCTGTCGATTCCGGAAGTTCGCAGCGCAAAATCGCAGGGGGATAAAGTGGCGCGTTTTGAGGCCAACGGACGGCGCATGCACCAGTTCTTCAACATCATCCTCAAAGGTGCGGTAGTGGGGTACGTGCTTTATTTGCTTTCAGCGCAAAGCCAGTTCTTAATTTTGTTTGCGGCGCCCTGGTATGCGTTCATGGCTTTGGGCGTGGTGATTTCACTGGTCACAAGCTTTTACCTGCACGGCCACTGGAAACGCTGGACTTTTGGCACCGCGGTGAAGGCAGCCTTTCAGAAACTTGAGAACGCCGGGGAACTTTGGGACAGCGCGCTTTTGCGCACGAACCTTGCGGCCAACCGCAACGCCGTGACGCGTTCGGTGCTGAACGTTCTGGCGCTGACGGGTGCGGCGCTGGCCGTGTATCTGGCTTATCCGCTGGCGCTCAGCGTGTCCTGGATTCAGTTGTCATTCATCCTGACTTCGGTAGCGCTGGTTTTATTTTCGCATTTGTACGATACCAAACAGCAGCAGCTGGACGCCGGCCCCTTGAAAACAAAATTGGTGCAGGCGCTCCCGTTTCTGCTTTTGGGCGGGTGGGGTGGACTGGCGGTTTTTGGCGTGACGCCTTCGGTGCTGGCAGCGCTCTACGCTGTTTTTGCAGTGGTGAGTTCACTCTCGTTTAAAAAGGTTCTGCCGAAAATCCCGCTGCTGCTTTTCGTCGGCGCAACGGTCTGGTTTGCCTACGCGCTCGGACTTTTTGCGGCGCTCAATGCGATGGCGGCCTTTCTTTTCTGGCTGGTGCTGGTCAACGTGGTGGTGGGCAAATACTGGCAGCAGGCCGGCGAAATTCTCAAAGGCATTGCGGCCGGCGGCACTTACGCGCACGGAGCCCTGGATTTCATGCTGGCGGGAACAGGAGTGCTGCTGGTTCTCTTTGGGGTTCCGGTCCCGACGCTGATTCCAGGCATCACGGGCATTCCGGCCATGCTGCTTTGGGCGGCTCTGGCCAAGCTGGCCGCGCTGGCGGCGACGGAAGGTTATCAGCTCATTTCAAAATCCAGCATTTTTCCCTTGCCGCCTATCGAACAGCACATGCCGTTTTGGGCGCGTTTTGCCCCGCCGATTCTGGATGCGGCCGTGCTGGGGGGCATGGCGTTTGCGCTGACTCTGTTTAATCTGCCGGTCATGGGAATCGCGGGCGTTCTTGCGGGGTACGGCCTGTACCGCTCGTTTGTGCTTCAGCAGATCGTGGCGCCGAGTTCGAGCATGACTCACAAAGAAGTCCACAAACTGAAAGAATCCATTCGCGGTGCATTGACGCTTTTAGCGATTTCCTGGCATTCGGTCGCTCTCACGCTCATCTACGTGATTGCCACGGTGTCTGCGCCGCAATCCTACGCTTTGTTTATCGCGATCGGCGGGCTGATGTACTACTACGCGAATATCGTGTTCGGCCAAATTTCGTTTGTGACCGAAATTTTTACGCTCATGTTCCCGGCCGAAACTCTGCCGCGCCTGCCGGAAAAAGCGGTCTGGCTTGATCTGGCCGCGCTCGGAACGGCCGCCTACTTTTTAATGCTGGGCACGCCGCAGGGCCTTTTCATCGCAAGTGCGATCACCGCCGGTATCGGGGCCTGGAAACTTTTAGCCGCGACTCTGACCGCACGCAGCCGCGAAAAATCCAAAGTGCATTTTTTTCAAGCCGCCGTGCTGGATCTGGCCATGCCGGTCGTGATGGCGCTCAGCATTCTGGTATTCATGTCCTGGGGGGCGCCGCTGGCACTGACGGCCATTGTTTCCAAGACGGTTTTTGCCGCGCTGATTGCGCTTGGCGTCATTAAAACCTTTCAGCTGATCGGGGCGATCCGCAAAGAACCATTTTATGACATGGAAACGCACCCGCTTTACACCCAGATGCAGCGCATTCCGCCGCATCATTTGACGGCGAACTACACGCCGTCTTCACCCTGGACGACCATGGCCGCCGCACGCCTGACCCTGCAAAGCGTCCTTTCGGGTTTTCAAAGCGCGGTGACGTTCGTGGAAGCAAAACCGGGCGAGCCTTACATGTACCCGACGGCGGATGGCAAACGTCTCAAGCCGCACCCGGGGTCGCGGCATCTGTCGCTGCTGCACGTCGATATGGGGCATGGCAATAAATGGAAAGTGACGCGCGGCGGAAAGACGGTTGAGGAACCGACCATGCTTGAAGAACTGCGCATGGTGTTGCTGCATCAGAGTCAGTTTGGCGATTCTCTGGCGCTTTTCAACCAGAACATGCCGACCGATAACAGCGTGCGCCAGGCAGGACATATTATCAAGCAGGGCCCGGAAGCGCTGAATATGCTTTATGCCATGCACGGCTACACCAGCCCGTTTGTGTATACCAGCCGCAAGGACATGACGCAGGCCCGCAGTCCGGCGCAGTGGAAGAGCGTGTCGCGCGTGATTGAAAGCGTTGATGAAAACGGTACCCCGCATTACCAAATGGAAAACGGGCGTCCAGCGTTGCGCGCGGGCAGTCTCGCCGCGGCCCATGAGTGGTCTCTCGATGGCCAACTGCGTGCCCATTTTATGCATGAGGGCCATGAGGTCATTTTGAACTTCGGCGATTATGAAATCAACGACGCTGACGGCAGTATCGACAGCGGCATTCTCGAACTCTTCATGGAAGATTACGGCAAAGACAACGAGCCCGCGAAGCGTTACGGCTACCGCCAGAACCGCCTGCGGATCAAACGCGCGGGCGAGGCTGGCAACGGGACACGCTATGCGTCGCAAACGCGTGTGGTCAAAGTCTTGGTCAATGAAACCAATGCGGCCGAATGGTTCTATGTCATCGACGGCGATCTCTACAACCCGGATACGGGCGAGAAAGTGGCGCTCAACGATGATTACGAAATCAATGACCAGAAAATGCTGACGTCGCGCCGCACCGGGGGCCGGCTTCCAAGCCGCGCGGATGACCGCGGCGGATTTTTACCGGAACGCCTGCGCGAAGAGGCGCACCGCTATGTTTATCTTTACAAGGTGGATCAGAAAACCGATCTACCGGTTTATGACGCCAACGGGAATATGCAGCTTGTCGAACAGCTTCGCATGACGCCGGGCGGCGAAATGTATCGCTATGGCGGCCCGGACGGACTCACGCTTTGGGCCACGCTGGATGATCTGGTGCCTGAACCGATCAAAGACACGGATAAGAGCCAGATCAGTTTTGAAAATTATAAACTCCAGCCGGACGGCACCTATCAGGCACAGCTCAAGGTGAATGCAAGCGGCGTGACCACGAATGAAGTCGAACGCGTGCGTATGGGCATGGTTCTGCCCGCGCTTTCGGAAGAGCAGCGCATCACGGATAAAATCAACGGCATTCCGGCGGCGAATCTGGAAAAATTCACGGATCGCTTTATCACCACGGAACATGGCTGGGCTTTCAGCCCGGCGGGCCACAACGAAAAACTGCCGGTAAGTAACGTGATTGCCGCGGAGGGGTCCACCCGGCTTCAATGGATCCGGCACGCGGAAAGCGGGGATGCGATTTACTGGGGCGAAGAAGGCGGATTTCTGGAAGCGGGCGCGGCCGGCACGGTACTGGCCTGGGATGCCGAAGGCCATGCCACGATGAATGCAGAAGTCGTGCCGGCGGCGGATTTCGAAGAGCGCGAGGTGGTGCATGAAGACGGCAGTACTGCCAAACATTTCATTCGTGTTTTGCGCAATGAAGCCGGCGAGACCGAGGGTGAAGAAGATTTTGGCCCGGTTGAGAGTGTCCGGAAAACGTCTGCCGGCGACTATATTTTTGGCGGCAACCGCATGCAAAATGGCGAAGCTAAAACCGAAGGCGGTAAAGATTACGTGCGGGCTTCCAAGGGCCTTATTTTAAGCAAGAACGGACATTATCAAATTTCCATGGAACTCGCCGCGGCGGTTTATGACCCGGCGCTTGGCACGGACGGCAGCTGGCGCTATGACCTGAGCGATCCGCGCAAAGTTCAAATCCGGCATGCGGGCGGGGTCCTTGTCAGTCTGGAACCGGGCACGTACGAAGTTCGCCCCGATGGAAATTTGTATTTTTATGCGGGGCTTTACCATGGCGGCATTCTCGACTGGAAAGCGCGCCAGGCGCATTCTTTGGGTGCGATCGTCAACCCATTTCTCTTTCATCAAAACAAAACCGGCCGCGAAACGGAATGGTTTGTACGCGCCAAAGATTCTAACGTGGAGAGATTGCAAAAAGAGTACGACGTGCGCTGGCTTTCGACGGATCTTTCAAGAACGCGCGATGCCAGCGGAGCACTGCTTCAAGACACGCCGGAAACGCGCTGGAATCCCGCGACGGGCAAGTTTGAGCCGATTGTGCTTGTGGCTCAACCGGGTCAGGTTGTGGTGAATGTCTGGGGCGAGCTGGTGCTTCCTGAAACGGCGCCGCCGCCGGGAGTGCGCTGGTTCAAGGGCACGGGCCCTACGATTTTAGTCCCGCGTGATGGCTGGATGCGCAATCAGGCGGGGCAGGCGATTGTGCGCGGCTCGAATGAACCCAGCCGGCTTTATCTTGAAGAAGCTCAGAAAAAATCCGGCATCAAGGGCTACCGCCTGAACGAAAAAGACGGCTGGGAGTTTGAAACCATTCATGACGGGGTCAGCGGTGAAACCCGTTATTTTGCCGTGCGCCGCGACCCGCAGGACCGTTTCGGCGACCCGCTCAATCCGGCCAAGGCCCAGGTCATGGCTTCCATTGAGCTTGATCCCGCCGCGCCCAAAGAAACTTTTGTCGAAGATCACATTGAACTCGATCCCGAAAGCAAAATGATCCAGCGCACCCAGGAAGCGGCTTTCCGCGAGACGTTCGCCGCGCAGTTTGACGCCCACGGCCGTGTTTCGGCCTATCGCCTGCGCCGCTTTCTGGAAACCGAGGGACAGCGTTATGAATCGCAGGAAATTTTACGCGGCTCGAAAAGTTCCGAAGGCGTGCTTTTCCGCCAATCCGACGGCAAAGTCATCACCTATGACCCGGCGCTTTGGACGGCGGCGGGATCAAAAATCCGCAGCCGTTCCGGCGTGGAGCTCGATTTGGCGGAGGGGGCGCTGGTGCTGGCCCCGGCGGAATTTGTGGTGGATGCTCAAGGGTATTTGCGCGTGAAACAGGTGACAAACGAGGATGCGCTGCTTTTTGAGAAGACGCCGGATGGCCGCTGGCTGATTGGCGAAGGCGCGCGGGAACGCATCCGTATGACGCGCAATGGCCAGCGGGTGGAAGAATTTATCGATGTGAGCCGGCATAAGACGCACGACACGGATAGTGTCGCGCTTGAAATCGATGAACGCAGCGGAGATCTGCGGGTCAAGCAGTATCTCGGACGCGCCGGCAAAAACCGCGGTGACCTGACGGTGGATACTTCCAGCAAAGAAGTCGCGGCTGAAGGCTATCTGATCCGGATTACCGGTTATGAAACAAATGCGGAAGGCGAGGAATACCCGGTCGGCACACGCCTGCAACTGACGCCGGGACAGGACACGCGCTTCGGCCACTATATTCTGAGTTCCGAGGGCGACTACGTCATCAATCCCGCGCTGAATACGCCGGAAGTGAAACAGCGCTCGATTCACCGCTGGTATCAAAGCGATGATAAGGTTCCCTGGTATTCGGGCGAAGAAGGCGAAGGCGGCGCGATTCAAAACATGGAATGGCGCTGGGTCATGGATGACCTGTACGGCTCGATGTACTCGATGTTCCAGCCTTACATCGACTATCCGAATTGGGCCACAGGTTTTTCGAAACTGCAAATCTGGCCGCAGAACATGATGCGGCATTTCCCGCTGGTGTGGATGTGGTCGCTCATGCGCGTGGGCGCCGCGGGCAAGATGGCCAAGAAACCCAATAATTATCTGGCGCAGGTGATTTTTCCGAACAAGGCGCTTTTCCCAGGCATTCGCTGCCACGATTTTGGTGAAAGTTTGTTCGCCTGTACGGCATTTGTCATGGGCATGAAAATTGAAGGCACGATCCGGATCAAGCCCAAGCCGGGCGAAGGTTTTATGGCGGTCGGCGAATACACGACGACGGGCCATCAGGTTCAGCTCGCCCGTACGGCCGGCTGGGCGCGCGGCGATTTGCAATTCCTGGAACGCGACGTGCCGGTATTTTTCCTCTGGATGGCCATGCGCGGTTTCCAGCCATTTCTCGGATTTCAGGAATTTAAAGACCGCATGGTGAAGAATGTCTGGAACGGCGATGGGCCCGACTATCACCGGCGCAAGGATTTATCGGACCGCTTCCGCGGCTTTTTATCGGAACGCAATTTCTATAACTGGCTGGTCTGGGTGGGTATTCCCGCCACGCTCGTGCCCGGGCTGGTGCAGTCGGCGCGCCCCTTGATTTCCAATACGCTGTTCGGGATCGTCATGGCACCCTTGATCGGCGCAAAATTTCTGATCCCGGCCCTGCAGAAAATATTTATTCCGCGCCGTCCGGGGCACACCGTAGCCAACATTCTTTCGGTGGCGGCGGGGGTGCTGGGATTTGCCGCGTTGTTCAAAGCGCTTTTTATCGCGCAGATCATGACGATGCCGGCTTTCGCCATCTTCTTGATTCTGACGTATTTTTCCTACAACGTCATCGCCAAGCGCCTTTTCAGTTGGTACTCCAATCAGCCCAAGCCCTCACTGGGCCTGACGGCGTCCTTTGCGCGCATCCTCGGTAAAACGATCTTTCTCGCGGCGGCCCTGGCCGTGCTTTTTGCCGGGTCTGTCGGTATTCAGTTTGTGCTGGGGACGTACATCGCGGCTTATTTCGCCTGGTTCCAGCAGGCGCTTTACTCCATCCGCGCCGCCTGGTGGCTGTACTTTCTGATGGCGCCGATGGTGGGGGATGAGGGCCTTTCGCATGTCGCGGGTTTTGTCGCCATTGTGGGCGTCCTGCATCTGGGATTTTATCTCAACCACATTTTACTGGTTTTGCTTGTCACGCGCTTTTTGCGCGATGTCTTGCGCGAGACGGATAAATCCTACCCGAAACTCAAGGGGAACTTCCTTTACAATCTGATCCGTTACCCGGTCGAGATCAATTTCCTGATTATGCGCGATGCCTACAAGACGGTTGTGGAATCGATCAAAAACACTTCACTGCTTTTGACGCTGCTGATTATTACGCCGAAACGCAACGATGACATTATCTTTCAGCACGTCAATAAAGTCGTGGTGGTCTGGAAAAACCTGGTGCAGGCCGAAACGGAGCTGGCGCCGGGCCTGCCGCCGACTTTTGCACGCATTTATGAAAATTCCGCGCCATTTTATTTGTTGGATCCGCTGAAGCAGTCCTCGCTGATTCATGCCGGTGTGGCCAGCGGCTTTCTGGACCCCGCTCTTTTTTTCCGCGGCGGTCCGATCTATACGCTGTCCTGGATTTTGGGACCGCTCTTGGGCTGGTATGAGTCGCATTCCGGCGGATCAGTGCATTATAATTCACAGCCCTTCCTGTATCAGCGCGAGTACGAAATGATTCAAGCGATGCATTTGTACTACGCCAGGAATCAGCATTTGCCGTCGAGCGCTGAGATCATTAAAAAGATCGAGGGGATCGTGGCGGATGAATTTCCGATCAATTTCAGCATCAACCAGTTTGGCGTGGAGAAGAAAGACCGCGACCGGGCCCGTCTCTACCTGCTGTATCTGACGACGCTTAATTTGCCGGGGGCGGCCGATCAGGAAAAAGACCCGGCGCTGGCGCGTTTCCGCGAAAATCTCAAACGCCGTATTGCACAGTTTCAAAGCATGGAACCGGATGAGCAGGACGAAGCTCGCACGGTCAGCCGCCTGCAATTGGACTGGGAATCGGAGTGGGACCGTTTACCTGAATTGGTACGCGTCGAAATTCTCAACGATATCTGGAATTCGGGGGCTGAGCGGGCCGATTTGATTCATTACTGGGCCCTCAATGAACGCCGCCAGGCCCAGGCGGAGATCGATGAGCTCGGCACAAAGCTGGCCGCAGGCGGCCTGGCAGGGCCGGAGCAGACGCGTCTTCAAACGCGGCAGGCGGGTTTAGAGGCGCGCCTGCGTCTGACCGACGGCGATCTGGCCCTGGAAAAACTGCGTTTTATTGATGCGCTCGCGCAAGTCACGCTTGAAGCGGGCCCGCGGCGTTTCGTCAGTTTCCTGAACGCGATTTGGGACGCTTTTTATAATCTTGTCGTTTTACGAGTGCTCAGCGGGTTTGGCCGGGTGGCCCCGGTCAAGAACCTGATGATTTTCTGGCCCAATTACACGGTGGCGCAAAAAGTGCAGGCGATCGATGCGGCCCTGACCCGCAATTTTGAACGTGTGCCTGATTTTTACCGCGAAGAAATCATGCGGGCCTTGGGATTGGTCAAGGAGGGCAATCTTGTGAGTGAAGCGGAGGCTCTGGCCACGGCTGAACGTATGATTGCCGAGGGCTATCTGCTTTCCAAACACGGCACGGCTTTTAATCGCGTGCCGGTGCGTAATCTGGATCGCTATGTGCAGTCACTGCCCGATTCCGAAAGGGTCCGTCAGCGCGGGCCGGGATCTTCCAATTTAGCGGGTGCGTTGTGGAAATTGCGTGATGTGTTTCACGACGACCGCGCGCATTACGGCGAGTACCTGGCCAAAGACGGCAACAATCCTGACGAGACTTTCGGCAGTTTTATCGTGGAAGGCAATGAGATTTACGGCGTGCGCGGCGCCAAAGACCAGGCGGGATTGAGCTTCCTGATCAACCAGCGCAGCGGCGTGCTCAAGGCGGAACTGGCGGACATTAAAACGCGCAAGGAAACGGGAGCGCTCGCGCAGGCGGACTATGATGCCCGTAAGAAAGTTCTCGACGATGAGCTTGCGCGTGTAACCGGTTTCAATCAGCGTTTCACAGACTTCATGGCACAGATCAATAAAACGGAAGCGCGCACGAACACGCTCATCCGCATCCGGCTGCTGGAACGCGCGGTTGAAGAAGCCCGCACAAGTCCCGACTTTGACGGATTCCGGGCGTATCGCCAGGCGTATATCGGAACGCTGGATGTGCTTCTGGCCGAGAGCCGCAAGTTCCATGCGCGTAAACAAAATATCCTCTTCGGCGAAAATTTATTCAAAGATCCTTACGGGGTTTTGCACGATGCACAGGCGTTAAAAGTCTTCAATTATTTTGCAGGCTACGACGTGACGCAAAATCCGGAGGACATTGCCGAATCCCTGATTCCACCAGTTTTCCCGGCGAAGCCCGCCGCGGGCCAGGCGAAAGTTTACGGCGGGGTTCCGGCGCGTGATCCGAATACGAATGCCTTCAAAGAGTTTGGCACCCCGCAGCTTTCTGAACGCACAAGCGGCGGCTACCCGAATGAATCCACCGTCATGCCGGTTTCAGCGGCGAAAATGCTGGCCGTGGCCCCGCAGGATGGCGCCGCGGCGCTTGCCGCTCTGGCGGCTGACAGCCAGTTGTATGACGCCCGTTTTGGTTTTAAAGATTCCAAAGACACGCATACCGGCGCGGTTTCCGAACCCTTTGTGGCCGACAATAAAACCATTTTGATTGATCTCGCCAATGCCGTCACAGAGGGTGCGGTGCGCAATCTTTTCATGAATCATCCGCTTCTGGCGCATGGCCGTGAGCTGCTGGCCGGCGCCGAGTTTAAGGAACTGCCCAATCCGGACGCCGCGCTTGTGACCGGCAGCCTGAATCAAGCGCCGCTGACTGCCGCCGAAAAAACCCGGCTGACTCAGATGGCCGCCAGAGAATGGGCCTGGTGGGCCGCGGTGGCACCGGTCGAGGTTGTGCCCGCTGGAACACCGGCAAGTTACCGTCTGCCGCCGGATCATACGACGGGGGGCGTGGTCAACCGGGCAAACTACGTGGGCTTGAGCGCGCTGGGATTTTATGCGCTGAGCATTGTTTCGGCGCAGGCACTGGGTTTCATCCAACCGGACGAAGCGATCGACCGGCTTGCAAGTCTCGTGGCCAAGCTGAATGCGATGCGCGCGAAAGATCAAGCTGCCGCGGGCAGTGATCCGGCCGAAGGGCTTCTTGTGCAATGGCACAACCCTGATACGCTGGAGCCCGCAAACCCGGACGCGGCGGATCGCAAATACTTTCAGTCGGCCGTGGATACGGGCTGGCTGCTTTCCGGTCTCATCGTGGCCGAGCAATTCTTGAGCGGCCTTGGGGCCACGGGAGCCGCCGCGGCCGGCGAGATCAAGACTTTCATCGACAGCACACGGCTTGAGCGCCTGCTGGATGGCGGAAAATTTATCGTCACACGTGATCCGCGCACCAAAAAGCCGGCCGATGGCAGCCGTTACGGCCTTTTCGCAACGGAAATTTTACCGGCGGTTTTGATTGCCGCGGGCAAGCGCGCGGCCTTCGACACGCCGGAAGAGAAGACGGCCAAGGCAAAACCCTTCAATGATCTTGGCAAACCGGTCGTGAAAGTGCGCCTGCGGGATACTGCCGGCAAAACCGAATCGATTGCGACGCTGGGCTCCACCGGCGGCTCCGTGCTGGAGCATCTTTTCCCGCTCATGGTCCTTGACGCGTCGCTGTCACCGCGCGGCCTGGCGCGTGCGGTGAGTTCAGCTGCCGTCGTGATCAAGGCCGTGGCGCAGCCTGCAAGAGCTGAAATGAGAACCCTCAGCCAACCGGCTCTGGGCGGTGCGCGCTTTGAAGATTTTGTGGCTCCGGAACTTTTGAAAAAAGCCAATAGCGCAAAACTATCCGCTCCGGATCAGGCCCAGGCAGAAACTGAAATTGAAGCCGGGCTTAACCGCTATTTTGAGGCCCTGGCACAGGACGAACGGCTCGCCGCTTTACGCCAGTTGTTGTTGCAGGAACAGGCGCCGGAATTTGGCCGGATTTTTCACGCGGTCGACGCACTTTTTACCGTCACGTCCGAGAATGGGCAAACGTTCAATGCGAAAAGTTTACTTCCGATCCGTGGGGCTGTGTGGAAAAACGGTCCCGGACCTGATGATTATGTGCATTTTCAAACTCACCATGACGCGATGTTTGCCGCGATTCAGGATTTGCTTGCAGGGCGATTTTCAAACCTGAAAGCACGTTTTGAGAGTATCGCGCATGAGGGGACCCTAGACACCGCGTTGTCAAAACTTTCCAGTGCGCTTCACGCTTTGCCGGCGCGTACACGCGTTATTTTCGAGCTGGGGCTGGCCCTGCACGATGTGGGCCGCTTTGTTTCAACCGGGCCGCGGCATCCTAAAATCGGAGCCGCTTTGGTACCCTCGCTGTTAAAGTCTCTGGGCGGTTTGACGGATGCCGAGCAAACGCTCCTGGTGAATCTCACCGGCCAGGAACTCGAATTCGGTGCCATGCCTTTTGGTGAAACCGTGCCGGCGAAATTGAAACCGGAAGTGTTGGAGCTCATGCCGTTTATTTATTTTGCCGATGTGGCATCGGTTTCTCGCGAAATGGGAGAGAAAATGGGCCGCCTAACAGACATTCACTTGCTGAATGCTGAAACCATGGCAAAGCCTGAAAACGTTGCCGACTTGATCCAGCGCTGGCCGGTGATCCGCTGGGCGGGATTATTGCAACACGAGGGTTATCTTGATCTGGCGCATGCGACTCGTGACGAGGTGCCATCGGAATTTCAAGCGTTTGCGGATCGTCACCTTGACTTTTCAGCCCACTTTACGTTTCAGAAATTTGTCAAAGCCTCGCGGCCCATGGCCGCGCAAAATTCAGAAAATGTGCTGCGCCTTCTGACTCTCATCACGCCGCTCTACGAATCGCCTGAGCGGAATGCGGACGGGCCGCGGGTTGAATTTTTCGGATTTTCCACCGATGAGTTTGCAAGCAAATGGGGTGCGCTGAATGATTTTCTGAGCAGTCTGCCGCCGGCAGCGCAGCTTGAAGGCCGGATTTCTTTTGTGCTCAATCGCACGGCTCAGCGCCTTGAAGTGCAAGATGCGGGCAAGGCGGTTTTGGCGTATGCGGATGTCACGGCGCAAGGCGGAGTTCTCGAATTTAAAGTCGAAACCTTTCAAAGGGTTCGTTCTGAGCTTCGGCATGCTGATGCCGGACGACTTGCGGAAAACATCCGGTCTGTGGAAGAACAGCGTACCTCCATCATTCCGCTGGTGTCCGTTTCAGACAAAGTGCGCCAGATGGGAGACCAGTTTGATTCTGCTGTCGCCCGGATTTTTACGGATCGCGATATGCTTGCCAAACTCGGCATCAGTCTTGACGGGGTGGCCTCGGGCCAGGGCGCGGTGTTCCTGAATTATAACTCGAACACGCAGTCGGACGGTTTTGCCGAGCGCGTGCATGCGCAGCTGCTCAATCTGCCTGAAAGCCGCCGGCTTGTGATCGTGCGGGATGTTCAAACGTCCGACGCTGCTTGGCAGGCACTGAGCCATTCAAGTATCGCGGCCAGCGGACGCGTGGACTTTATCCGTGAATTGCCGGCGGGCTTTGCCGCGCTGCTGGATGAACGCGCGGCCAAACTGAACATTTCGCGCGCTGCCGTGGTCCAGGTGATTTCCGATATTCGTTATCGCGAGAACGTGCCCAAAGACAAGGATGAAGACCGCCGCCGCACCGAAGCGGCCGAGATTGCCGCCGTGCCGCTGGCGCAGGAAACCATTGTCCTGCTTGGTTTCGATCAGCCTCTGAGCGGGGTGCAGAAAACACTGCTCAGCGACATCATGGATGCGGCCTCACACGAAAAATCATTTGCGGAGTCTGCCTAACATGATTGGGACGGCGTCATGAAAAAGCTGATGAGCACTTTTACGCTCCTGGCGTATCTGGGCACTCTGCCTGCGGGCCGTGCGCCCGCCTACGCGTTGAATGCGCCGACTGCGGAAGCGCCTGAGAGCCGCGGGTTTTTAGCGCCGCTTGTGATCCCGCCGGAGCTGGGCGAGATCACCGACTTTTCTTTTGATCCCGGCCGCGCCGGCCCGCTGGTGGTGCATATTCAGGATGCACATGCTAACCCGGGTGCGCAGGAAAACATCGTGCGCTTGCTGGAGTGGCTGAATCACCGTAACGCCCGCGCCGCAAAAAACGGCGCGGCTCCCGAATTGTGGGTGGGGCTTGAAGGCGCCGACGGAGCCATTCATCCTGAGTATTTTGATTTTTTCCCGGACTACCCCGAAGTCAATGACGCCATCGTGCGCGATCTTGCCGGCAAGGGCGAAATCGCCGGCGGGGAACTCTTTGCCTGGAACCAGCATCGGCGGGGAAAATCCGGCGCCGTATTTTATGGAATCGAAGAGCCGGGTGTTTACCGCAAAAATTTGCGAACTTACCGGACCCTGCTTTTTCAGCGCGGCGAAATCAATCTGCTTTTAGACGGACTGCGCCGTAACTTTGATTTGGCCAAGTCGCAGCTTTTGACTCCGGACCTGCAGCGCTTTTTGCGCGAGAAAAAAAGACGCCGTGACGGGGATTACGGACAGGGCGCTTTAAATCCGCAGCTGGGCCCGTATCTGGAGGCGCTGGCAAAACAGGCCCGGGAACAGATCAAAATTGATCTCCGGGATGCGATCGAGCAGCTGCGCTTTCCGAATGCCGCACGTCTTTTGAAGGCGCAGGATCTGCTGAGTGCGGCGGAAGAGCCCGCGCTCCTGGCCGAGGAACAGGCTTTTTTCAGGCAGGTGGAAAGTCAATTCACGCCCGGGGCCGCGCGGGAAATTCACACTGCCTGGCAAGAACTGGAAAAGGGACATTTTGCACGCCCGGCACTTGAAGCACTGCTCGTAAAACTTAAAGACGCGGGGGTGGATTTCAGTACCATGCCCGCGCTGACGGCGCACTGCGGGGCACTGATGCTGCAGGGTGAAATCAAGGCGGGGGAATTGTCCGATGAAATCGAATTGCTCGAATACTGGATCACTGAACGGCTGATCCGGAACGATGCCGAGAGGAATCTACTGACCCTGCTGGAGCGCCTGGATCTGCTCGAAAATATTCTTTTGGGAAAACTGACCAATCGCGAGTTTGAGAAAGTTTTGCGCTACGGTAAAGAACTGGCGCCTTCAGCCCTTGACCGGAATTTACGCGTCTTGCAAGCGGAACTGCCGCCGCTTGACAAAAAAAATACCACGCTCGAAAAATATTTTCAGGAAGCCCTGCTTTTTTACCACACCGCGGTCAAGCGCGATGCGATTCTGGCCGCGCGTTTCCTCAACGGTCCCGGTGCCGCCGACGATGCGGCCCTGCCGGCGCTCGGTGTTTTGATTGCGGGAGGATTCCACACCACCGGCATTGCGGACAGCCTGGCCCGTGCGGGACTCAACTACGTGGTGGTGCGGCCGCGCATGCAGGCCGATGACCACGGCATGCTTTATGAAAAAGTCATGCGTGACGATCACGCCCGTTTTCCCGCCTTTCACGACGCGCCGGAATTGACCAAGCAGGAAATTTTGCTGCTGCGCGGCCTGGTGGAAACCGGGATTCCAGCGCTCAAGGAATCGGGCGGGCTTTCCGATGCCGCTGCGGCACAGCTTGCCCTGGAAGCAATCAATCGCCATCCGGTGCTCGCGGGCCGCCTGCACGCCAGTTTGGAAAACGCGGGTCCGCTTGAGAAACTGCGTATTTTTTACAAGACGGATCCTGTGACACGGGGCACTCCGGTGAACGTGCCGGAGCCGGACGGGGACGTCCGGCACAATTCGGGCCTCGGCGGAGCCTCGCGCCGAAATGCTGATGCGGCTACGGTGCGCGATACGGTTTTGATGGTGACGCCGGCTGTTTTCAGCGCGATGCGCGCGCGCGTGGGGTCCAGACTGCCGGCCCTGCGTCCGCAAGGCGAGCAGCTTCTTGCAGAAATGACGGTCCGATCCGGGGGGTTGCCGGAAGTCCGCACGCAGAATATCCTGCGTTCGGAAAGCCGCAAGCCGAACTTTCGGGGAATGTCGAACGGCACCCGAGCGGCCGTTGCTATTTTTTTGACTGGCCTTACGCTTGCGGCCGGTTTGGCGTTATTCCAGTCGCTTCACCAGGCCGGTCAGGAGAATCTCAAGAAACCTGCTGCGAATCAGCCTGCCGCGCCGTCCTCGCCCTTTGAGGGGAAAATAAAAAAAACAGAGTCTCTGCCGGCCCGCTCCGAAAACCGGCAGACACCGGAGGGATTGGACCGCCGCGATGGAAAGAAAGTTGCGCTGGGTTTGTCTGCAGTCGCATTCATTTTTTTTACTCACGCAGGCCGCATTGTATTTTTCGCGCCCCGCCCAAAATTTGAAACCGGTGAATCCGCCCGTTCTTGAACCGCTAAAATCCAAATCACCTTTTGACGAACGTATTTTTAAAGAAGGGGAAAAGAAACCCGCGAAGGCGGCGCCTCAGCCTGCCGTTCCGGCGCCAAAGCCTGCACTTCCCGTACCGCCGGCTCCGGACGAAAAAGAAGCCGTGCCTGCACCGGTGCTTGTGGAGACGATGCTCGCGCAGTCTGCTCGATCAGAAATGCCTCTCGGCGGGAGCCTCGAGACAATTCGGGCCTCGGCGGTGCCTCGCTCCGAAATGCGCACGGCTCTGGAATTAAAGGTCGGCCTGGTCAGTCCGGTCAGGCTGAATCTGGCAGTGGCCAATCAGTTGGTATCCGGCGCCCGCGAGATTCATCTAAGTTCGTCACCGGCCGAGAAAGCACTTGAGCAGATTGCCGGTGGCGCGTCCCAGCCCGATCTTGCGGATCTTTTTGGCGCGATGACGGGCCAGAATTTGGCCAGCCATGATAACACCGAGGCGGGACTGCTGGCGATGCTGCGTGGCACGGAAATCATCGTCGTGTCTTCCCGGCTCAGCGAAGGTATGAGTTATGCGGAATACCACGCGGCCTTTATCCGGCTTGCGGAACGTCTGGCCACGGCTTTGGCGGCATTGCGGGCTGAAGGGAATACGGATCGCCGCGTTTTTGTCTTACGCGACTACCTGGGGCTTGAGCAGTCTAATGAATTTTACAACGTGATGAATCGCGTGCTGCTGACGCGTCGTGTGGATCCCAAGAATTTTGACGTTGTGTTTCAGCCGAACTTCGGCCAGCGCACCGAAGAGGGCCGCCTTAGCGACAAACGGATTGTGATCGGTTTGCGGGATGTCGATCTTCGTAAACCCAGCTCCAGCGCCAGCCGGCAGGCCACCCGCGCGCTGCTTGAAAAATTGTACCCGGTCGAAAAAATTGATTTTATCAACGTGCGCAGCGCGGAACTGGCGTATGAAGCCTATCTGGCACTTTCCGCCGCAAAACTGGCTCATTTTCGCGGTCTGGCGCCTTTGGCGGAAGCCATCGGCGGCAATGTTTACGAGGCGGCTTTCGGAGCGGGGTTGGACGGCCGCATCGGATTTCGTTTCATCAACCCCTCGCTGGCTTTCGGCGGCGAATTGGCGCTGCAGCTGGACTGGATGCGTCAATCCCGTATCCGCCAGCTGGCGGATACTCTGGACATTTCAGAAAAAGAAGTGGAAGAGCGTTTCAAACGCGCGCTGCAGGGTGCGCGGAATCCGGGGGGCGGCATGGATTTTTCAGAGGGGCGTCTGCAGTCGACTCTGCATCAGTGGTCAGCGCCGGCTTTGGACGCACGCGCTCTCTATCTGCCGTTTTTGCTTGAGCTGATCCGGACGCTTAATG
>JAHFHB010000004.1:1489-21925 GCA_023247135.1 Candidatus Omnitrophota bacterium | reverse complement strand
CCGGCCGACCGATCCGCCGAATAAATGGGTCGCAAGAGTCCCCAGCAAAATGAGCGGCGCCATCCGCAAGGGTACGGTGCTTTTCGGGTCATGGATCTCGTCAAGCAAAAGGTTATTGCCGGCTTCAACTTTTTGTCCGAATGCGTGGTAGATCCATCCGACTCCGAGACCGCCAAGCGGCAGCAGCGCAATGATCCAGAGGTGTTGCTCGCGCCAATTCGTGACCCAATTAAGAGAGTAAATGAAAACTGCGGAAGCAGCGCCCGCTAAAAGACCGACAAGCAGAGAAAGGACAAACCATTTGACGACTCGCGGGAACACTTCAAACCGTTCCATCCTCAACCATTTCTTCATCGCGGCGCTGCCTTCCACGTTTCAGATGGAATAATCGCCGGGATACGCCCTGATTTCTTTGGCAACGACATAAACCGCCTCTCCCTTTTTAAGGTCAAGCTCGCAAAAGCGTTCCTGCGAAAGCTCCACCGAAGCCCGCTCGCCGGAATGCACTTCAATCTCGACGCGAACCAGCGGTCCCGCAGAATGAATCAACCGGATGGTTGCGCCGAAGGAATCCTCGGCAGGCACGCGGCTGATTTCAAGTCGATGCGGACGAATGTAAACCTTGTTGTGTTTGCTGTCCAGTCCGAATTTGTCGCTGATTCTAACACCGGTGTTTCCCAGGTAAACTTTTTCACCCTCCAGCCGGCAGTGAAAAAAATTCACATTTCCAAGAAACTCGCAAACAAACTCATTGGCGGGATGATGATAAATCTCATCCGGGGTTCCAATCTGCTCAATCCGTCCTCGGTTCATGACCACCACGCGGTCAGCCAATTCCAGCGCCTCTTCCTGATCATGCGTGACAAAAATGCTGGTCATGCCGAGTTTGTCATGCAATTCCCGCAGCCATTGCCTGAGCTCGCGGCGCACCTTGGCATCCAGCGCGCCAAAAGGTTCATCCAGAAGCAGCATGTTTGGTTCAATCGCCAGAGCCCGCGCCAGAGCCACCCGCTGGCGCTGTCCGCCCGAGAGCTGTGACGGGTAGCGCGACGCCATGCTGTCCAGTCTTACAAGTTTAAGAAGCTCCAGCACTCGTTTTTTAATATCGGCATTGCCCGGACGCTCGGACTTGGAGCGCACGCGCAGTCCAAAAGCCACGTTCTCAAAAACACTCATGTGCCGGAACAGTGCATAATGCTGAAAAACAAAACCGACTTTACGATCCGAAACTTTTTCATCCGTCATTTCGTTCCCCCGAATCACCACCCTGCCTGAGTCGGCGGGTTCGAGGCCCGAAATCACACGCAGCAGCGTCGTCTTTCCGGAACCCGACGGCCCCAGGAGCGCAACCCTCTCGCCCTCCGCCACTTCCAGGCTGATATTCTGGAGTGCGGTAAAATCATCAAATTTTTTCGTGACGTCAAAAACCTGTATGCTCATTTTTTAACTCTCGGCGGTTAAATTCGTTTCGCGGCTATGCTGCCATTCAATAAAATGTTTCAGGGCCAGGGTCACAAAAGCCAGCATCATCAAAAGCGAAGATACGGCAAACGCGGCCGTGAAGCTGTACTCGTTGTACAGAATTTCTACGTGCAGCGGCAAAGTGTTGGTGAGTCCGCGGATATGCCCTGAAACCACGGACACGGCGCCAAACTCCCCCATGGCGCGGGCGGTGCACAAAATCACGCCGTAAAGCAGCCCCCACTTGATGTTCGGCAGCGTCACCCGCCAAAAAGTCTGCCAGCCGCTCGCGCCCAGAATAATTGCCGCATTTTCCTCTTCGTTTCCCTGCGCCTGCATCAACGGAATAAGCTCGCGCGCCACAAAGGGAGAGGTGACAAAAACCGTCGCAAGCACGATGCCGGGCAACGCAAAAACAATTTTGATGTCGTGAGCCTGTAACCACGGACCTAAAACTCCCTGTGCTCCGAAAACAAGAACGTAAATCAATCCTGAAATAACCGGCGAAACCGAAAATGGCAAATCGATCAGCGTCGTCAGAAATTTTTTTCCCACAAAATCAAATTTTGCAAGCGCCCAGGCGGCCGCAAGGCCGAAAAGAACATTCAAAGGAACGGTGATCACCGCTACCAGCAAAGTCAGTCTGGCTGCCGCCAGGGCGACAGGCTCCGTCAGTGCCTGAAAATAAAACTGAACACCTTTCGCCAGCGCCCCTGCGACAATCACCGTAATGGGCAGAATCAGAAAAACAACCAGGAAAATCAGCGCGATCGCGGTTAAAATCCCGCGAACAAGCGGCGGTTCTGTCACCGAAGCACGCGCAACCTGATTTGCCGCTCTTTTTCTTAGCCCTGTCGCTCCGGCCATGTCAGACCCTTTCGTACTGACGCGTCCACGCCTGAAACAGGTGGGTCGCAAATAAAAGCAAGAAAGAAATCACAAGCATCACCCCCGCAATCGCCGTGGCTCCAGCGTAATCGTACTGTTCCAGCTTGGTCATAATTAAAAGCGGTGCGATTTCCGTTTTCAGCGGCATGTTCCCCGCGATAAAAACCACGGAGCCGTACTCACCCACGGCTCGCGAAAAAGCCATTGCGCAACCCGTCAAAAGCGCCGGCAAAATGGCCGGTAAAATCACTTTGCAGAAAGTCTGCCAGCGGTTGGCGCCGAGACTAAAGGCCGCTTCCTCAATTTCTTTTTCAAAATCCTGCAAAATCGGTTCCACGGTACGAACCACAAAGGGTAAGCCGATAAAAATCAGCGCAAGGGTAATGCCCAGCGGCGTAAATGCCGCTTTAATTCCTAGTCCCGCGAGAAGCCTGCCCATCCAGCCATGCGGCGCATACAGCGTCGTCAGGGCGATGCCCGCGACGGCCGTCGGCAAGGCAAAAGGCAGGTCCACGAGCGCATCCACAATTTTCTTTCCCGGGAAATCGTAGCGCACAAGCACCCAGGCCACGAGCAAGCCGAAAACAGCATTCACGAGTGCGCTCGCCAAGGCCGTACCGAAACTCAGTCTCAGGCTGGCCAAAACACGCGCAGAAACCACCGTATGCCAGAAGTGCTCCCATCCCAACGTCGTCGCCTTTAAAAAAAGCAGCGACAAAGGAATGAGAACAATCAGGCTCAGATACGTCAGCGTAAAGCCCAGGGTGAATCCGAATCCTGGAATCACGCTGTGCCGTTTAAATTTCAAGTTCAATACTCCGTTTAAGCCTGATAAATCTGGTCAAAGCTTCCCGCATCTGCAAAATGATCCGCTTGGGCCTTCTGCCAGCCGCCGAAATGTTCAATGGTCACCAGGTGGACAGCCGGAAAAATAGCCGCATATTTTTTCGCAACGGCTTTAGAACGTGGGCGGTAGTAATGCTGCGCAATGATTTCCTGGCCTTCCTCCGAATAAAGATACTCAAGGTACGCCTTCGCCGTTTCTCCCGTCCCGTGTTTCTTCACAACTTTATCCACCACGGTCACGGAAGGTTCGGCAAGAATGCTAAGCGACGGCATCACGATTTCAAATTTATCTTTTCCAAGCTCCTGGATGGCCAGAAAAGCCTCGTTTTCCCAGGCAATCAAAACATCCCCGAGACCGCGTTCTACAAAAGTGATCGTTGCCCCGCGTGCGCCCGTATCCAGCACGAGAACATTTCGGAAAAGCTTCGTCATAAACGGTTTGATTTGCGCCGCGTCGCCGTTAAACTTCTTCTCTGCAAAAGCCCAGGCCGCCAGATAATTCCAGCGGGCGCCGCCTGACGTTTTAGGGTTCGGAGTAATTACGCCGGTTCCCGGCTTGACCAGGTCATCCCAATCCTTAATCGCTTTCGGGTTCCCCTTCTTGACCAGGAAAACAATCGTTGACGTATACGGCGCACTGTTTTCAGGAAGTTTGCTTTGCCAGGTCTTGCTGATCAGCCCGCCTTTCGAAAACAAAGCATCCACATCAAAACCCAGCGCCAGAGTGGCAATGTCCGCATCCAGACCGTCAATAATCGCGCGCGCCTGTTTGCCGGAACCACCGTGTGACTGGTGAATGGTCACCGTTTGCCCGGTCTGTTCTTTCCAGTGTTTAGCGAACGCCTTGTTGTAATCCTCGTAAAGCTCACGCGTCGGATCATAAGAAACGTTGAGCAGTGTTACATTCTTTTTTTCAGCCGCCAAAACCGGCCGCGCCGCGCCCTGAATCAGCAGCGCCATAAGTAAAAATACAGTTGTTTTTTTTACCACGTCAAACCCATAATATAATTTAGTCTATAGAATTAGTAGTGTTTATATGTAAAAAAAATCAGATCGCGTAATTACCCACAGCAGCCACTGCACAGCCCTTTTCCAACATGCCCTCCAGGCTCGTATTGTCCAAAAGATTCACCTGATAGTCGTGCAAATCCTTCATCACCGCACGAATGCTGCAGTGGGTCTCGTCTTGACATTCATCACACTTGCGGTAGGCCGTCTGGCTCAAGCATGGCAAAGGCGCCAGCGGTCCGTCTATGATGCGTAAAATCGTTCCCAGCATCACCTGCGCAGGCGGTTTTGCCAGAAGATACCCGCCGCCTTTCCCTTTACGGCTTTCCAAGATCCCTTTATTTTTGAGCTCGAGCAAAATCAACTCGAGAAATTTCTTAGGAATCCGGCCCCGTTCTGCCAGATTCGAAATCAGCACCGGCTTTTTGGTATCGTAGTCTGCACCAAGCTCAAGCAGGGCCTTCAGAGCGTATTTGGCTTTCTTTGTGATCATAATCTATTTAAATGATAGACTTAATAGATATATGTGTCAAGCCCTTTTTTGAATGATCTTTTCGGGGAGAGACTTCGCCTACCAATCGATCGGAAAATAATCTTTCAAAAACTTGCCCGCCCAATGCTCACCCGTCAAGATTCCATTAAAAAATGGGTCGCAAACACGCGCCGCCCCGTCCACAATATCCAGCGGCGGCTGAAAGTCATGTTTATCCTGCTTGAATTGCACCAGCGCCGCCGGATCTTCATCCGTCACCCAGCCGGTATCCACCGCATTCATAAAAATCCCCTCTTTGGCGAGTCCGCCTGCGGACGTATGCGTCAACATGTTTAAGGCCGCCTTCGCCATGTTGGTATGCGGATGCCGGTCCGCTTTTTTGAACCGGTGAAACTTGCCTTCCATCGCCGAAACATTCACGACGTGCTTCTGTCCGGTAAAATGCCGTTTCATCAAAGGCATCAGCTTGTTGCACAAAACAAACGGAGCAATCGCATTCACCAGCTGAAGCTCCAGCATCTCGGACGTTGCAATCTCCCCCAGGCGCAGGCGCCAGCTGTTGGTCGCGCGCAAATCCACCTGCTGCAGATCCGCGTCCAGCTGTCCTTCGGGGAAAACATGTTCGGCTTTAAACGCGTGATCATACGCGTAAGGAATTTGGGAAAGTTCCGCAGACGCGCGCAGCCCGATCCCCGGTGTTTTTCCGTCCCAGGCAATCGCCAGCGCCTGCTCCGCCATCAGACGATCCTGGGCATGATTTCTTCCAGCCGCAAGTGCGAGCTGTTCTTTACACGCTTGATGACCGCGCAGCAACGCTTGAACCCGCGCAGGCAGCTCTGAAAAACTGCGGCGCTCATTCGCCATAAGGTGCGCGTAAAATCCGGGCGGCCGCCGCACCGTTTGAGCCGCGTTGTTAATGAGCAAATCCAGCCGCTGATATTTTTGTTCAACATGACTGCAGAAAAGCTCGACACTCGGCGTATGCCGTAAATCCAAGCCATAAATCTGCAGCCGGTCCTGCCACACAGGGAAATCTTTTTCGGCGGAATAGCGCAGGGCGGAATCCACGGGAAATCGCGTGGTCGCAATCACCTGTGCACCGGCTCTGAGCATCATCAGCGCAGCCTGATAGCCGATTTTCAGACGCGACCCCGTGATCAAAGCCACTTGTCCATCCAGGGACGCCGTTTGGAAACGTTTCTCGTAATTGAATTCGGCACAGCGCGGACAAAGCGCATCGTAAAAAAAGTGCAGGCGGGTGAACTCGTCCTTGCAGACATAGCAGTTGCGGGGCGATTTCAAATCAGGCTCTGCCCCGGATTTCAAACAAGCCTCTGCCTGTGGGACTTGCGAAGGCGCCGTGAACACGCTTGCCTGACGGGCGCCGCGAATGCCGGTAGCCGCCCGGGCGCGGCGTTCCAGCGCCGCAGGACCTTCGCGCTTCACCTGCCGGATGAGCCGGTTGCGCTTATTGAGTTCCTCACGGGCCGGCCGCGACAAGCGTCCCGCCGCGGCTAGCAGCGCCACCCGTTCCGGTTCTGAAAGCCTGGCAAATTGCTCGCTATTCCCGGCCAAATTCTCAAGCAGCGCAGTCAATGCGGCGATTTCTTCCGGCAAATACGCGCCGGCTGTTTTTTCCCTGGTTTGGGTTTGAGAATTCATGGCGGTCAATCCTCGGAACCCACGCGTCGCCGGTGTTCTTTTTTCTCACTGCGCGCGCGTTTTCCCGCCAGCATTTTATCCTTGGCGCGTTTGGAGCGCTTGCGCTTCTGCCGCTTGAGTTTGGCCACTCGTTGAGCCTCCGCGCTTTGGCGCCCCAAAATAAGCGCTTCCATACGCGCAGCGAGAATGCGCCGGGCGGCATAACGATTCAGCGCCTGCGAACGTTCCTTCTGGCATTTCACGATAAGACCCGTCGGCCGATGCTTCAGCACTACGCACGTCGAAACTTTATTCACGTTCTGTCCGCCTGGTCCCCCGGAACGCACAAACGATTCTGCCAGATCGGATTCTCTGATCCCAAGCTTTTCCAGGGCTTGTTCAAGATCTTTATTTTTTTGAATCGACACCGGATAGGTCGTCATAGGGCCTCAAAAATTAATGCATTAAAATTTCTGCTTCAGAAAATCCAGCATCATGGCGTTGACCATCCGGTGTTTCTCTTTCAGCAGGCTGTGCGAAGCTCCCGGAATGATCGCAAGCTGGGATTCTCGCAGGCTTCTGTAAAGCTTCAGCGTGTGTTCATGTCGAATCATGTCGCCGTCGCCTGCCACGATCAGAGCCGGTACTTTTATTTTTCGAAGCAACCCCGGTTTCCATTTCGGCTCGGTCAGCCAAAGCCTGCGGCATTTTTCATAAACACTTGAATAATGTTCCGCGCCATCCGGCGAGTAGGCTGCATAGCGCGGATCGATTTCAAGCGTTTGAATCTTTTGCTTTTTTAAATTTCGCTGAAAACCCGGCTCGCAGCCTTGATGATGGAAGTTTCCGCCCACGGAGATAAAACAGCCGACAAGATCCGGCCGTTTTGCGGCCAACCAGTAAAGCAGATTGGCACCATCGCTATAGCCCATCAGCCGCGCTTTCTTTAGCCCAAGTTTATCCATAAAATTGGCCGTCTGCCGCGCCAGCGTTTCGTAATCGTACTGCCCGGGCGTATCGGCGGTATGTCCGTGCCCCGGACGTTCGGGAAGAATCACCTTGAAACGCTGCGCAAAAAACGGAATTTGGTAGCGCAAGCCCTCGATGCATGAGAGCCCGCCATGCAGAAGTAAAAGAGGTTTTCCCGTGCCATAGGTTTCATAGTACATGCGGATTTTCCCAATCTGCGCGTACCGCCCCTGGCGTTTGCGATGGACGTTTTCAAAATATTTTGGAGTGAGTTTCATCTTCAGGTCCTTCGGAGGCTGCCTCAGGCATGCCCCCTGGAAATTCGTCCGGCAATTTCTTACTGCATTTTTAAGCCGTCTTGGCTATAATCCGCTTTCCTCACAGGCCTATTTCATCGGGGCGTAGCGTAGCCTGGTATCGCGCCACGTTCGGGACGTGGAGGCCGCAGGTTCAAATCCTGCCGCCCCGAAATTCTTCATTCCACTCACAGCAGGATTTGAAGGGAGCCTGTGTTCAAAACGTGACTCAATGTCACGTTTTACAGGCGGGCGGTTACCCGCAGGGAACCAAATCCTGCCGCCCCGAGATTTTCAACCAATGGCCAGCCGGTCGACAATCTCAGCCGGATTCCGCACCGGTTTCTCACGATACCAGGCAAGGAATTGTTCCGCGGGGCTCTGGCGCGTCTCAATGATTTCAGAACGGATTTTCTTGAGAAATACGCACTCGCTGCGCGTCTCGGCCTGCGTCGTCTGATAAGACAGGCTTTCACACGACAAATCCACCAAATCCCGCGCGAGTTCAAAAATCGGCCGATTTCCCAGCCTTGCCGTAAGACCCAATCGAGGAACCTCCTGGTGAAGTTTCACACGATCTGCAAGCGTCGCAAACTCCACAAGCTTCAACGCTTCGCGCTTGGTCTCGCGGCGGTAAAGCAGTCCTTTCCAGAACGCCGCCACCGCCGGAATCAGAGAGAGGCTCTGGCAATCCATGCCCCGCACTTCCAGATACTGCTTGATACGCGCTTCAGGAAAAGAGGTGCTTAGATGCAGCTCGAAGTCTTCCAGTGTGGCCTGCCAGTTTTCATAGCCGCTTTTAAGAAAACTCCGGAAGGTCCGCCCCTGCATGGGAATCCAGTTCCCCTCGCGGACAATAAAAAACATGGGCATTTCCAGCATGAAGTCTAAATAATCGCGGAACGTTTTTCCCGGTTCCAGAAACTTCCACGGAATACCCGTGCGCGCCGGATCCGTATGATTCCAGATTTCAAGCCGCCGTGTCAAAAAGCCATTGGGCGCGCCGCCTGAAAAGGGCGAGTTCGCAAAAAGCGCCGTCACAATCGACGTGATGCTGAGCGCGACCCGCAAACTCTCCATGGCGTCTTCTTCATCCTGGTAGTCAAAATTCACCTGATTGGTCGCTGTGCATTTCATCATGTCATGCGAAAGACTGCCCCGCGTGCTCATGTGCTGCGCCATGATTTTGTACCGCGTTTTCGGCACCCATTCGATTTCTTCGCGAAGGCTGTACGGCTGAATCCCGAAAGTGATCCAGGCATTTTCAGGAAAGTCAGACTTCAAACTGGTTAATTCGGAAAAAAACTGACGAATCTGCCCTTCAATTTCGAAAACATTCAACGCCGGGGGTGCGCTCAATTCCACCTGTCCCCCGGGCTCCAGAGAAATCATGGCGTCCCGGCGCCGCAGAGCAATGCTGCGGCCATGGTCCAAAACGGTCTCGTAGCCAAAGCGCTGTGCCAGGGTTTTCAGCACATTTTCAATGCCTTCCGGGCCGGAATACGCTAAAGCGCGGCCTGTCCGGGCATGCACCCCTAGGACTTCCAGCTCTAGTCCCACGAGCTGCCTGGATTTTGCTTTGGCATGATCCTGAAAATAGCGGCCCAGCGACTCTTCCGATTCAAGCGGGGTTTGAGCCTTACTGCCCATGAACGTACTCAAAAGAGGTCTCCTTCAATTGCTTTTTGCAGTAGAATACGGCCCGCATTTCAATTTCACAAGCAAAGAAAGAGTTCAGGCTATGGCCGCAACGGACGCTCGTTCCAGATCCCGGATCAAACAGGTCCTTTTTGTGATGGATCCCCTGCCAAAACTTGACCCAGTTTGGGATAACTCGCTCGCGCTCGCGCGTGAAATGGCCAAACACAAAATAGCCACGTGGTGGGCTGACGCCCCGGAACTGCATTTTGAAAGCGGCAGGATTTTTGCAAAAGCACGCCGTTTTGCTCCGGCAAATAAAAATCTCTTCCACAGCGCTCCCCCCGTCCTCAGGGATGCTGCCAGATTCGATCTTATTCTCCTGCGCAAAGAACCGCCTTTTGATTTGGGCTATCTGCATTTAACCTACCTGCTCGAATGCGCCCAGCGTTTTACCCCGGTCGTCAATGATCCGCGCGGTGTGCGCAACACGCTGGAAAAATGGGCACCGCTGCTTGTGCGGGCTCCCGCGCCGCAAACCCTGATCAGCGCATCTGCGAAAAAAATTCTGGCCTTTCGGAAAAAGCTCGGCCGTAAAATGGTTTTGAAGCGTTTAGATGAGCGCGGCGGCAGAGGGGTTTTACTGCTTTCACGCAGCACCGCCGCGGCGCGGCGCCAGATCAGAAAACTTACGGACAACGGAAAAATTCCCGCAGCCGCGCAGGCATTTATTCAGTCCCCGCACGGGGCCGACAAGCGCATCCTCATTTTAAATGGGCAAATTCTTGGCGTTTTTGAAAAACGGCCCAAACGGGGTGAGTTCCGGTCCAATCTGAGTTTGGGAGGAACGGCCCGTCCGGCAGCCCTGACGCTTGCGGAAAAGCACCTCGTTCGAAAGCTAAGGCCGTGGCTTCGTCAAAATGGCCTGGCGGTTGCAGGGTTGGACGTGATGGGCGGAAAATTACTTGAGGTGAACGTCACTTCTCCCGCGGGTTTCACCGATCTGCGGGCGCTTTATCCCAAGCGGGATTTTATTGCCGCATGGTTGGATTCTCTTCAACGCCTGCCGAGGCCGAAACTCCGCTGAACACTTTCGCGTTCTGCGGCACGTATCCCAGAGCAAACAAGGCCGCCTCGACGGCTTCCTTGAAAGCCGGGGCCGCCACGGTACCCCCATAGTAGCTGGGATGCGGATCATCGAGCATCACGGCCATCACAATCCGGGGGTTGTCCGCAGGCGCAAAGCCGATAAAAGAGGACATGAATTTGTCGTGGGAATAACCGCGGCCGCCGGGAAGTACTTTCTGCGCCGTGCCGGTTTTACCGGCCACAGGCACCCCGTCGATCTTGGCATTTGTGCCCGTTCCTTCCGTGACAACGCGCGTCATCAGCTCCCGCATGGTCTGCGCAGTTTCCTCGCTAATCACCCGCCCGCGAATCACCGGTTTTTTTTCAAGCAACGTGACGCCCGCTTCATCTTCAATTCTGGAAACGACGTAGGGCCGGACCAGATTCCCGCCATTGGCGATAACCGCAAAAGCCTGCGTCATCTGAAGCAGCGTCACAAGCGTTTCATGACCGATGGGAATGTTGTACGGAGACGTTTTAGACCACTGCGCGGGCGGGCGGATAAAACCCGAAGCTTCTCCCGGCAGGTCAACGCCGGTGAGCTGATTAAATCCAAACGCAGAAATGTAATGAAACAACGTGTCGTGATCAAGCAATGCCGCCACCTTGACCGTTCCGATGTTGCTGGATTTAATCAAGATTTCAGGCAAAGATAAAATCCCGTAAGGATGCGCGTCATGCAGCACGCGGCCGCCGAAATAACGGTAATGCCCGCTCTCGCAGTCGAAGGTATCTTCCAACCCGGCCTTTTTTTCTTCGAGAACCCCGCTGAACGAAACGATCTTAAAAATAGAGCCCGGCTCATACATGTCCGTCACAGCCCGGTTGCGGCGGGCTTCCGCATCCGCAGCCCCCGGCCTGTTGGGGTCGTACGTCGGCCGGTTGGCAATCGCCAAAATCCGCCCGGTATTGGCCTCCATCATGATCGCCGTTGCGCCCTTGGCATGCCATTTTGTGTACGCACGGTCCAGGGCCCGCTCAGTGACATACTGCA
This sequence comes from Candidatus Omnitrophota bacterium, assembly GCA_023247135.1. Taxonomy (GTDB): domain Bacteria; phylum Omnitrophota; class Omnitrophia; order Omnitrophales; family Aquincolibacteriaceae; genus JAHFHB01. Next base: position 10,563 of record JAHFHB010000004.1, on the reverse strand, counting down.
TGTATTGATCCAGAGTCAGGTAAAGCCGCTTCCCGTTGATCGCCGGCACCGACTTGACTTCAAAAGCACGCACCTCGCGCCCAAGCGCGTCACGCTTGGTGTAACGCCTCCCGGCTTCTCCGCGAAGCTCCCGGTCAAAAACTCTTTCAAGACCCTCCAATCCGTGACTATCGACGTTGACATATCCAAGAACGTGCGCAGCCAAATCCGCCTGAGGATAAAACCGCTTGTATTCCTCCAGCAGCCCCACGCCGGAATCCTGCAAGGCCCGAATTTTCTCGGCTTCCTCAACGCCGATGCGGCGCTTGATCCAGATAAAAGCCTTGTCTCGCGCCAGCCGCTTCTCCACAAAGGCCTGTTTCAATCCCAGAATCTGACTGATTTTTGCGGCCAGCCGGGGGCGATCCTCTTTGCTGATGAGACGCGGCACAGCATAAACAGACGGCACCTTCAGGCTCGTGGCGAGTTCCTTGCCGTCCTGGGCAAAAATCTGACCCCGCACAGGCGGGATTTCAATCTTTAAATCATGCTGTCTTTCAGCAATCTGCAGAAGGGTGGAGCGCCGGAAAACGGAAAGCTGTACCAATTGGTAGCTGACAAGGATAAAAAGCGCCGAAACGATAATGGCCAAAACCCAGAAACGGCGGGGTGAGAGGTGGGAAGGCATACAAGCGAGCTAGGGTGCGTACTGAGCCGGGGAAAGCGGCATCAGCCGTCTGTTTTGGCTTGGGCCACTTTGACCCAGCGTTCAAAGAAATCTGAAAATTTTTGCGAGACAGGCTTTTCCGCAAATCTGCCCGCATCGATTTTCAGCTGGGGCAGGACAGGCGGCGCAAGTCGGATGACGCGAATCTCCGCAGGCAGCGTCAAATCAAACTGCAGCCGGCTCAGTTTTTCTTCTAAAAGCCGCGGAGCTTTCATCTGATCGAGCTCATATTTCAGTTTTCCCTGCCGGTCCAAAAGCAGGTTACGTTCTTTCACCTCACGGTCAAGGGTGTAGGATACCCGGAATAATTGCGTCTGGGCGTGGACGTAGAGCACAAGCAGACTCGATAAAACTGCAATCCACAGAATGATTTTTCCGCTGCCCTTCATACTTTTTTCTCCGCCACTCTCAACTTTGCGCTGCGTGCCCGCGAATTTTCAGCCAGCTCAGCTTCGGAGGCCTCCAGCGGCTTACGCGTCACAATCGTGCCGCTGCCGTCTTCTTTCCATGCAAGAAATTTCCGTTTCACGATCCTGTCTTCAAGCGAGTGAAACGAAATCACTCCGAGACGGCCGCCGCAGTGCAGATAGGGCCAAATATTTTCCAGTCCCTCCCGCAAACTGCCTAGTTCGTCATTGACGGCAATTCGCAGCGCTTGAAAAACGCGTGTTGCGGGATGTTTTTTGAAATAAGGCCTGGCGCCGCGTGACCGGGCGCCCGGAATGGCAGAGATCACCGCCGCCGCCAGCTGAGCCGTCGTTTGAATCGGTTCTTTTTCACGACGCCAGCAAACCGCCCGGGCAATGCGCCGGGCAAGGCGCTCTTCCCCATATTCACGGAAGATACTCTCGAGCTCATGTTCCGGAAGGTCTGCCACCAAATCTGCGGCAGTCGCAACCGGTTCCTGCTGGTTCAAGCGCATATCCAGAAGCCCCTCCTTCTCAAAACTGAATCCCCGCGCGGGTTCATCCAGTTGATCCGACGAGAACCCGACGTCTAGTAAAACGGCATTCACCGACGAAATGTTGAGTTTTTGCAGGACTTGCGGGAGGTTTTTGAAGTTTTCATTAAAAAAGCTTATGGCAGCGGAAGACTCGGCCATGCTCTGCTTTGTCCGCTCCAGGGCCTCGGGATCCCTGTCCAGCGCGATCAGCCGCCCGTGCGGGCCTATCTGTTTAACAATCTCCATCGCATGCCCTCCGCTCCCCAACGTACCGTCCACGACCGTCATTCCGGGCTCGAGTTTCAGAAGCTCGAGAGTTTCTCTCAATAAAACAGCTTTATGCCGCAAAACTTCTCAAGGCCTCCTCTTCAGAGGCGAATGATTCCATCAAACTTCCCACGCCGACGATATTCAGCGCATTCCGAACTTCCGGGCGAAGATTAAACAGCTTGATGTCCCCTTTTTGAGCGCGGACGCTGCGCAAACGATCGACGAGAATACCAAGGCCAGCAAGCTCCACGTTCCGGGCACGTTTGAGATCCAGCAGCATGTTTTTGTGGTTTTTGTTAAGAAGCCGGGTCAGGCGGTTCTTCATCTTGACCATCTCGCCGACGCTGAGATCCCCTTCAAACCGCAGGATGTCCACACCGACTTTAGTTCTGGAACGGTACGCCATAGAGTCCTCCCCCCATTGCATTTCAGTTAAAAAGTTTTTCCGCCAAATTCTCAAAATCGTCTTTGTTGCCGTCCATGAATGAATGCCACTTTTCCTTAGCCCAAATTTCGATACGATCCGAAACCCCGATGATCATCACTTCCTGTTTGATCTCCGCGAACTCTTTCAAGTACCCCGGAACCAGAATCCTGCCCTGCTTGTCACAAACCGCATCACTCGCGCCCGAAAAAAACAACCGGTTGAATTTACGCGCTTCCTGCTTGGTAAACGGCATGTCGCGAAATTTGCGTTCCTGGGTCCGCCACACTTCTTCGGTAAATACGAACAGACAGCGATCAAGGCCCCGCGTGATAAAGAACCGCTCGGTATAGCGTTCCTTGAAAATCTCGCGAAACTTCGCGGGAATGATCACGCGGTCTTTTGCGTCCAGCGTATGCTCGTATTCACCGTAGAACATGGACCCCTCGCCTAACTTTTAAACCACTTTACACCACTTCCTACCACTTGATTATCGGGCGCAGTCTAATTTTTTTTGAGCAATGAGTCAAATCTTTTTTATTTAAGTCTTTATTTTTCAATCAGATACACTATCTTGTGCCTTTAAAAAAAATAACCCCAATAGGTAGGTCTTGAAAAAGTGGGGGGATATCGGCCCTAGATGCGGCTCAGCGGGGGTATCATAGAAAAGGCCGGCAGGAGTCTCCTGCCGGCCCGGAGTGACGTGAAGAGGATTTCGCGAGGCTAATCTTCGATGTAGAGCATGCGCCCGCAGTTGTCACAAAGCACGATAATATCCTGCATCATCACTTCGTTGATGACTTGGGCGCGCAGTTGGATTTGGCAGCCGGAGCAGATGTTATTTTTTACCGGCGTGAGCGCAATGCCATTTTTCTTTTCGACAATGCGCAGGTAGAGATCTTTGACATCAGGCGCCAGCGTACTGATGCTTTGTTCTTTCTGCTGAAGCAGCTGCTGTTTTCGGTCCAGCCATTCTTTTTCGCGCTTCTGAACTTCCAGCTCGCGCGCCGAAAAATCTTTTTCGCGCTCCTTCAGCCGCACCTGCTCTTTGGTCACTTCGTCCCGGCAGGCTTCGATTTCATCCATAATACGGATGACGTCTTCTTCGAGCAGAGAGTTGTCCGCCTTCAGCGAGGCAATCTCCTGCTGCATGGCCGAATACTCTTTATTGGTTTTTACCAAAGCAAGCTGTCCCTCGAGCTTCTTGATGTGCGTCTCTTTCTGAGCCAGCTCCCCTTCTTTTTCTTTTTGTGCAAGCTGCCTTTTCTTCAACGCGCCGTCAAGATCCTTGAGTCTTGCCTTTTCGGCTTCCAGCTCCTGCTTGAGCTGTTCGCGCTCAGGCGCGATCTGCTGGAGTTCCTGCAAAATACGGTAAAGTTCGGCATCAAGAGTTTGTGCCTGTTTGAGGATATGGAGATCGGACTGGACCTGCTTATTCAAGAGTGCCTCCCCTTAATTCTGGACCCAAACGCCGCCGGGGCGCCTAAAGCTAGAGAGAATGAACCCTGATTATAAAAAACTTTAGGCTCCGCATCAAGCTTTAATGGCCGGCCTTACCGGCCGGCCCCTCAATGCAGCGAGGGGGAAAGCGCCCGATTCGGGCTCAAGCAGTGCCGCGCAGCGCAAGCGAGAGGTCGATAAGACTGTCTAACTCCGCGGGACTCAGCGCGCCGCGGCGGAAAAGACAGGATTCGTCCTCCGCTCCGCTCTGCAAGCCTGGCGGTTTGATTTCAAGACGATTTGCGATCAAGCGTTCCATTTTTTTCAGCGCCAGAGCATGCTTGGATCCAGCCCCCAAGAAAGAATACTCGAAAAACGTCCAGGTGTCCGGACAATCCGCAAGCGCGGCAGGCCCATGATCGGGCAGCCGCGTGGAGAAAATGAATACGAACAGTTCTGGATTATGCGGGCGGTACTCTTTGACTTTATTCCGGACCTCCGGCATCTGCAAAAGAATCTTCGCGCGGAATTCAGGTTCCCACGCCTGCGAAAGAAAAATGGCCCACACCAGTTCATGGCGGTCGGCGCGGCTGAAAAAGAAATCCGTTTCACTGCCGCAGGCTTCGGTAAGCGCGGCGTCAGACTCAACCCCCGGGAAAAGTTCGGGCACAGCCTGTTGAATCATCCCCTTGATTCCCGGAAGGGTCTGTTCGGTCACTTCGGTAACTCGGTAAAATAAAGGATTCATTTTAAGCGCCCTGGACCTGCGGTCTTCTCAGAAAATCAAAAAATTGTATCTTCTCAGGCGTCATTTTCGCCGCTCCGGCCCGCATCCAGAAAATTTCCGTTTTCAAATGCCCGCGGCCGTCGCCCTGAGAAGTTTCTTCCCAGGCGCCGAGCCAAAACAAGTTGACGTTTAAAAATCGCGCGGCCATTTCAGAAAACTTTTCGAAAATCAAAGCAGCTTTGGGATCCTCTTCTGCGCCGCAGTACACAAGATAACATTCCAGTTGCGGATTAAAACTGCATGCGGCTTTCATCGTCTTGTAGGCTTCGCCCAAGCTGTCAAAGGACCCGTCCAGCCAAAACACAGCTTTATCCGCCATGCGCAGCAATGAGGACGGATTGGGGCACGCCGCCAGCACCGCATCGACAAAAAGAACCCGCGGAAAGGTCTGTCTGGAGCTGCGCGTCTCAAGCGGCTTGTCAAAAGCTCCTGCAAATTCACTCCAGCCCATTGAGCGGCTATAAGCGCCGCCGCGGGTCACGAAAGGGGCCTTCACTGCCTTTTCGCTGCCGGAGGATTCATGCCCGAGTGAGAGCAGCATGGATTCTTTCTCATCGAAAGGAAAACGGTGAATCATTTCATAACCCAGCGGCAGGACACTGCCTGAACCGAAAAGCAAGACAACGTCGGTGGAAATTTCCGTGGCCGCCTCAGATTCCTCCTGGAAAAGCGGGGAAATATCTTCAAGCCCGCGCTTGAGTTTTTTCAAGGGACTCATCGGCTGTGCTCCAGCTCAAGGTAGGAATCATAGCCGCCAAAGCCGTTACGCAGTTGCAACGGCTGGTAAGGGTCCCGGCGCCACTCGCCATCCACGATAAATTTGTAACGATGCCGGCCGGCGGCAACGGGGAGCACAAGCTGCCACAATCCGCCTTCGCGTCTTCGCAGCTTTTCCGGAATCCAGCGGTTGAAATCGCCAGCAATCTCCACGGATTGTGCCTGCTCATGGGCGATTTGAAAAAGCATCCCGCCAACCACGCGGCGCGGACCAAAACGACGGGCACCCTGCAGCCCCGCCGCATCCATCAGAGATTCGTCCATGCCCCTTTCCAGGAATTCGAGGGCCAGGTCGCGGTAATCCTCAAAGGCCTGCGACTGCGGCGCGTAATCCACGGTGGTTTGCCCGGCCCCGGCGGCCTCTTTGAAAAGCCCGTCTTCGCGAATCAGCGTTTGAAACAGGCGCGTTCCGAAATGTTTACGGACATTCGCATGCACTTCTCCCGAAAAGGGGTTGCGCGCATCAAAAAGCGTCATGAGTGCATGAATTTTGAGCGGCTGCTCCCGGTGTAAATTAATTTTTTCAAGGGTTTCTGAAATTTTAGCAAGGCCGTGCAGTGAAAAAAACGAAGGCTCTACGGGCACAACGACTTCGCCGGCCGCCCGGAGCGCGGTCCGCGTCAGCTTTCCGAGATTCGGCGGGCAGTCAATCAACACCGTTTCAAAACCTTCCCGCTCAAGCGCTTCCGGATCAAAAGCTCTGAGGAATGCCTCCTGCAGCGACTCGGCATCCGGGTACAAATCCTCGAGATCCCCCAAAACCACGTAAGCAGGCATCACGTAGAGGTGCGGGCGGGCATAAACGGCGACTTCGGAAAACGTCAGGCTGCCCGGAGCTATAGCGGGATGGAGCAGATCGAAAAGAGTGTGCGGCAGTTTTTCGGCGTGGATACCCAGCCCGCAGGTGGAATGTCCCTGCGGGTCAAAATCAATCAGAAGTGTTTTATGCTGGAGGTGGCTCAGACACGCCGCCAGATGAATGCTGGTGGTCGTTTTACCACATCCGCCTTTTTGATTCGCAATTGCGACAATCCGCAATGAAGTCACTCCGAAGTCGTGCGTCATTCTAAAAATAAACCGTGGGCACCCCTATGATTTACGGCGTCACTTTCTAAAGCTTTATAGTAAGTGAAGCGAATTATAGCTGTTTTTAAAACAGATTCCATGTTTTAAACGGATTGAGAAAAAAATTTCAGGCGTGCACGCGGGCTTGCTGCATGACTTCGAGGATTTTAAAAAAAGTTTCGCGTTCTACCTGGTAGTCTTCTGTGCCAGGCGTGATCTTGTTCCACGGAGTTTGGGGACGATCATCAAAAGGCCGCTCCTGAAACTTGCCCTGAATGCTCACAACACTGCCTTGCGCTTTTTCTTCGACGACAATACGCAGGCGGTAGCGCCGGCGGACAGTCTGAGTGACCGAAGGTCCTCCCCCGGCGATCCTGCCCGGCAAAAGTGACTTTGTTTTCCTCACCACATCTTCAATCCACTTGCTTTCCAAAATGCCTTTCGCGGCATTCTCCTTGGCAATTCCGCGGGAAGCCAAAACCTTCCTGGCAGCATTCCAGATCTCGCTTTTACTGGTCAGAATTTCTTCCTGAAAAGCGGCGCCGCTCCCTTGAAATCCGAGCAGAAGCACCGCGAGCAGAATAAATGCTGTTTTTTTGTTCATGCTGAAAAGGCCACCAGGCTTTCGATCGGCACAGCGCCGATCACGGCCATGGATTTTCCGGTGATCAACGCGTAGGACTGGCGTTTATCCTGGAGCGTCAAAAAAGCTTTTTCAATCGAAGTCTGGCTTGGAATAAAAATAGGGGCGCGCAGGAATTTCTTGAGCCCGATGGTTTCATCCTCCTCAAACAAAATATCAAAAACATAAATCATCCCCACAATAATCTCGGGAAGTTCCTCGTAGACGAGCAGCATTCTGCTTTGATGAGCCTTGGCAACTTTTTTTGCTGCCTCGATATCAGCGGCCAGATCCACTTTGGGAATCCGCTCGAACGGAACCATCACATCTTCGACCTTAATCTTCTCAAAATCAAGGATGGTGTCAATCAAGCGTTTTTCAGGCCGGCTGATCACGCCCAGCCTGACGCTTTCCTGAATCAGGGAACGGAACTCCTCTTCATTGACAAAAATACTTTTGGGCTTTGCGGCCTGGAGGGGTTTAAGAAAAAAATGAACGGCCCCCAGAACCGCACGGACGGGCAACCTGAAAAGCCGCAAAATCCCGCCCATCAACCCCGAGTACCCCAGCAGAAAACTCTGCGCCCGGATGCGGGCATAGTCTTTGGGCACAGTTTCGCAAAAAATCAAAAGAACAGGCGCCGCGATCGCCAGCACCACCCACTCGTTGGCAATCCCGAAACGCTTTTCGAGCTGTATCGTCACCATCGAGGCGACGGCCACATTCACCATGTTATTGCCTATCAGGAGAAGCGTCAGAAACTCCTGCGGCTTTTCGTAGAACCGCAGCACGGCAGACGCCGCGGGATCGCCGGAATCCGCAAGCTGGCGGAGTTTGAGGCGGTTGACGGAGACAAAGGCCATTTCAGATGCCGCGAAAAATGCCGAGAGCACCAGGCAAAGAAAAAAGACGATCAGCAGGCTCATGGCTTCCGCCTCACAATCAGATGGCGGATACGCTGGCGTAAAAGCGTGTGCACACGAATGTCAAGACCCTCCAGCTCCAGCGTCTGCCCCGGGAACGGAACTTCCCCGCTTTTTTCAAGGACATAGCCCCCGATCGTCGCCGCATCTTCGGCCACAAGGTGCGTTTCGAAAAATTTATTAAACTCTGACAGAGCCAGTTTTGCTTCCACAATAAACTCGCTCTGTGAAATGCGCCGGATGGGATGATCGACCTTGGCATATTCGTCGTAATATTCTCCAAAAATTTCCTCCAGCACGTCTTCCAGCGTCACAATTCCCGCCGTTCCGCCGTATTCATCGACGCAGAGTGCAAAGGTCAGTCGGTTTCTGCGGAAGGCCTCCAGCAGTTCATCGATGCGTTTCGTCTGCGAAATAAACAAGGGCTGGCTCAAATGCCTGCGAACGTCGCGGTCCTCGCTCAGCATAAATTCCTGAACGGAAAGCACTCCGAGGATATGGTCCAAAGACCCCTGGTAGGCTAAAATCTGGGAAAAGTGATGCCCTTTCATAATTTCAAGGTGCTTATCCGCCGCATCTTCGACGTCGACTCCGATCAAGTCCGTCCGGGGCGTCATGATTTCTTTGGCAGGCCGGTCTCCAAGCTCAAAAATCTTGCCAATCATGCGGGTTTCGTCTTTGTCCAGAATACCTTCTTCTTCGCCGATCTTGACCAAAGCGCGCAGTTCGTCTTCCGCGATCAAATCCGTTTGCTCTTTTTTCTCGTGCGTAATCAACGAAAGAATTTTCTCCGTCAACAAACGCGCGAGAAACCGCAAGGGGTAGATCCCCATTGAAAAAAAACGCAGCGGCAGTGACACGGCAAAAGCCAAAAGTTCGGTGTGCCTTACCGCAATGACTTTGGGCATGATTTCACAGAAAAGAATAAGACCCGCCGTGAAAAGCATCATGCCGGCCCCGACGGCAGACGGCCCGAAAACATTTAAAATCAGAAGCGTGGCCAGGGAGGCTGCAAGCGTGTTGGCAATCAGATTGCCGATCAGAATCGTAATGAGCGTGCGCCGCGGCCGCTCCAGATGCTGCAGCACCCAGGAAGAAATGTGGGGGTATTTATCCT
>JAHFHB010000004.1:410-1479 GCA_023247135.1 Candidatus Omnitrophota bacterium | reverse complement strand
CGCGGTCTCCGCCGTTGAGAAAAAAACCGAGCCGGCCAGGGACGCGGCAAGCAGCATCGTGTGAAAAAAAACATCCATGCTCAAGCGCCCTGATTTACGTAAAGCTTTTTTTGACGGATATAGTCCACGACCGCGGCAGGCAAATCCTTCACGGCGCCGGCGCGCCCCTTCCGAATTTCCGTAGCCGACTCTGCCGCAAGCGGCATTTTCAGCGCCAGAACCCCCGGAGATTCCAAAAAAATGGCCCCGCCGGGATGCCTCGGCGCGACAATCAAAGTGGTATTCTGTTTGATAAACAAGGGGTCCTGCCACGCGTCAAAAGTCCGGTAAGCATCGTCGCCGAGGATGAGAAAAAAGGCGTCGTGCGCATAACGCGAGCGCAGCTGCCGCAATGTCGCGGCAGTGTACGAAACTCCGCCGCGTTCAATTTCAGCGGTGCAGAGTTCAAAGTTTTTATGCCCCGCAATCGCCCGCTTCAGCATTTCGCAGCGGTCTGACGCAGAAGCCGAAGGGCTTTGGGATTGCTTGTGGGGCGAGACCCAGGCAGGAATGAACAAAACCTTGTCGAGGGAAAATTGCTTCTGCGCCGCAGCCGCCACAAATAAATGCCCGTTGTGGACGGGATCAAAGGTACCCCCCAAGAGGCCAATCCGCATACCGAACGCTCCTCCCCAAAATTACTGGCGGATCTGCCCGGTGCCTTCGACGACGTACTTGTAAGACGTCAGGCCTTCGAGCCCCATGGGGCCCCGGGCATGAATTTTGTCGGTGGAAATTCCGATCTCGGCTCCGAAACCGTATTCAAAGCCATCGGCAAAACGCGTGGAAGCATTCACCATGACCGACGATGAGTCCACTTCCGCCTTGAAGATTTCCGCCTGGCCCGGGTCGCGTGTCACAATCGCATCGGTATGCGCTGAACCGTAGCGTTGAATGTGTTCGATCGCTTCGGCAATGCCATGCACCGTCTTGACCGCCAGGATTTTGTCAAGAAACTCAAATCCAAAATCAGCGGGCCGGGCTTGCTTGACACTGCCTCCCGATTTTTTCATCCAACCGTAGGCTTTGG
>JAHFHB010000004.1:0-400 GCA_023247135.1 Candidatus Omnitrophota bacterium | reverse complement strand
CATCGCATTGCATACTCCGGGACGCTGCACTTTCGCATTCAACACAATTTTTTCAGCCATCGCAAGATCGGCCGAGCGGTCGACAAAGACATGGCAAATGCCCTGATAATGTTTGATCACCGGAATCCGCGACAACGCCACGACTTTCCGGATCAGGTTCTGCCCGCCGCGAGGAATGACGAGATGAATTTCGCCTTCCCGCTGCAAAAGAAAATCAACCGCCGCATGTTCCGTGGTTTCCACAAAGGTGACTGATTCTTTGGGCATCCCCGACTCCGCCAGTGCCTTTTGAAAAATGGCGGCGATCGCCCGATTGGTATGAAAGGCTTCCCGGCCGCCTCGCAGAATGGCAGCGTTTCCGCTTTGAATGCAAAGCGCGGCGCATTCCACCGTCACATTC
>JAHFHB010000149.1 GCA_023247135.1 Candidatus Omnitrophota bacterium | reverse complement strand
TTCAAAGCGGGTCTCGAAAGTATGTGTGTCCGGATTTTCATCATCGCCTATCGTCCGCGTGAGCCAGGTGGCGCCGCCATCGGTGGAACAAAGTACGTTTTTCAAATAGCCGCTATCGAGGCGCCAGGAAACAGTGTAGGCTGCCGCGCCGCTTGTCTCTGGCGTTTCATAAATCCAGCCGTCTGCCGAAATGTCGGAAAAGTTTTTTGTTTCGTTCCCGATTTTGACTGTTTTCTCTGTAAACTCTGCCTTGAACGGATGGGCCACGGGTTTGCGAATGGTAATTTTTCGTTGCAGGGTGTCTCTGACGGCTTTGACGGCGCCGGGGATGGGTTTGCCGGCGGCATCCAGCCCCTGGACTTCACACACAAAGGCAAGCTCCAGTGTCTGGCCGGGCGAGGGGTAGAGATAGCCCATGATGCGGTCTTTTTGTTTATTGTTGAGAGAGTTAAATGCGACAGTGTCCTGACCGTTAAAGATGGCGCCGTTTTTAGCGATAACATTTTTAGTGGAAATTGAAATCGAGGCGCTCATATCCAACCGAACGACCTCAGAGGATTCAAATACAAGCCCCTCGTCCGGATCGATTTTTTCAAGAGGGAAAATTTGATCGCCGATTCGAATTTGCTGCTGGCTAAAATCGACGCCCGCATCGAAACCGCTTGGCGGAACAATCTCAACAAGCGCATGGTTTTCATCCACAAGTTCAGTCGCCGGGCCGGCTTCATTTCCATCGGCATCGAGCGGAACCTGTTCGATTTTAAAAACAATGTCTAGCTTTTGTCCGGGCTTGGCCTTTCCAATGTCTCCGCTAATGCTTGTATCGTTCGCCGATTGAAAGGCCTGCCAGTTTTTTCCGCCGTCTATGCTGAAAAATCCCTTTTTGACGCGGCTGTTTTTGACAGCCAATTCGCTCCAGGCATAAATCGGGACAGGCAAGGCGGACGAAAGACGCAGACCTTCAGCGGGAATCGTGGAAAACCCAATGGAGTCATTGCCAATGCCCAGATTCTCGTCGTGAAACGTTGAAATTGGGGGCGGAATTACATTGATTTTGCCATGCTGTTTATCCGTAATCGATTTGTGTTGTCCCTGGGGACGGCCCCAAGAGTCTACATCAAACCCTTCGATGAGAAAAACCAGGTCGAGACTGTCGCCGCTTGTGACCGGCCGCTCAAAGGTGTATGTCCCGGTTGCCTGGCCGGGCTGAAAAAGAACAGAGTCCCACTCGCTTTGTCCGCCGTCTTTGGAAACCGCAAGGCGCGTTAAATACCCTTTGAATTCGAACGCAGTCTTGAGGCTGATTTTCGGATTTTTAGGATCGAAAACATACGAAAATCCGGCGCCCGGCAGATCAGAAAACTTCATTGTCTTCCCCGAAAGAATCACGGACGGATCTTTGAAGGTTGCCTGAAAAGGAACGTTCACCGCCTTGCCTGAAATTTTTCCGTGCAAAGTATCGGTGATGGTTTTAAGCGGCCCGACTTTATGCCCTGCGGCATCTTGATCGTAGCCCAGGAGTTGAAAAACGATATCTTGTGTTTCGTTGGGTGATAGAAGAACGGAGACTTTCCAGAAATTTTTAGCGGGTTCAATGAGTGTTGTTTGCCAGCGTTTTCCGCCGTCAAAAGAGACCCCTGCCGATTCAAGAATCCCTGCTTTTTGCCACCAGGCGACGTGCGCTTCCAGCCGGGCCGGGGACTGCGTCACTGGGTATTCAAGCGCTTTGCCGGCAAGGCTCGAAAAGGATTGCAGCGGGATGTCGCCTTCCTCAGAAAAAGCCTGGTTGAAGAAGCCGACATCCAAAGGAATGGTTTTGGGTTTTTCAACACTGATGCGGGCATGTGCAGGGTCCGTGATTTCGCTCGGGGCGGCGCCGGCATTTTGTCCCTGGAGTTTAAAAATAATGTCGAGGCTCTGCCCCGGCGCGACACTGACAGCCGCCTGGGTAGCCGCAGGCCCTGTTCTTTTTTCTGCCTCGCTCCAATTTTTTCCGCCGTCGGTACTGTATAAAACTTTTGTAAGTTTGCCGATTGTGACGGCCCATTCGGCTGTCAGCATCACAGGCAGGGCTTCCACAGAAGTTGCTTTGATCCCCTGTGCCGGGAGCGCTTTAAAATCTGATTTTACATCTCCGGCTTCAACGTAAAGGCGTTTGAACTCGGCCGTGAAAGGCGGCGCCGTTTTGATAAAAAGTTTGGCAGTCACAGAATCGGTCACTGTTTTTTGTTCGGAAACGGCATTGCCATCCTGATCGGTGTCAACACCCGTAACCCGCACTGCGAGCGTGAAATTTTCACCGGGCTTGGCGTTCCAGCCTTCGCTGATTCCCACAATAGCCCCGGTGGCGGGGTCTGTGTACAAAGAATTCTCCGTAATCCAAGTTGTTCCGTCTTTGGTGTATTCCACCTTGATGATTTTTCCACCCTCCGGCTTCCAACTGAAAGAAAAACCATTGAAGGTGCTGGTTCTGCCTGTTTCGCAGATGTAGCCGTCTTTGGGAATATCCGTCCACTCCATTGTCGTGCCGCTTGTAGCCGTGCTGTCCACCACCAGGCGCCGGCTATTGACGGTGAATTTGAAGGGGCTGACCTGGATTTGTTTGGGTAGTTTGTACGTGAGCACCACGGGTTTGGCCGGATAAAAAACAGACGGGCCTTCGTCATTGCCTCGCGTATCAAGACCGGTAGCTTTGAGTGAAATGGCAATGGGCTGGTCGGGATCTAGAGTGAAGTTTGCACTAAAAAAATGCTCCGTGCCGGCCGTCATCGGTCTTGGGGCCAGCGTTTTCTGCAAAATCGCCGTGGATTGATCGTTGCCAACGGCCTCCAGCCAAAGCAACTCGCCCTTTTTAATCACGATCGTTCCGGTCACGCCCACCTGCCGGTTCCCGGGGCTGTATAAATCGTTATCGGTCAACGTTCGGCTTTGAAATGCCGGCGGTACGGCACCATTAAGCACCAGCTTCACATCTTTAAACTCAGTTTCGAAAGCAGCTTGGGTTTCGCCGGGCGGCGTTGCGCTGCTCAAGAGAATAACGGATTCTGCAAAAGTATAACGGCGTTCTTCACGCGGATTTCCGGTATCATAACCTTCCGCTACAACCGACAGACGGACAGTTTCTCCGGGTTTTACTATCACCGATCCGTTCCAATCCATGCCCTGAGCAGGGATCTGCGCGTTGCCTCTTTGACTCCAAACTGCGGCGCCAGAACCGCCGTCTAAAACGAACAGGCTGTTTAGCTGCCCTCCCAAAACCTTGATTTTCCCCTGCACGATAACTTGAACGGGAGTATCCGAAGGCGGCAGTGCCTGACTTTCGTACGGAAGCGGGCGGCCGCTGTTTGTCTTAAGTTTAAGATTTGAAATTTCGGCTGAAAAGCGGGTGGCAGCAACGGCAGGAGCCGGACTGATGGACGCAAAAAAGATAAGAAGGCTTGGATAAATTAAACAACGGGCGGGCGTTCTTTGCTTGGACCGCATAGCACCTCAAGTGTTGGGGTTTTAGACTATCTTAAATTACGGCGCTTGCAACAAGAAAATAAAGGCGGGTGGGACAAATAAAAAATCTTGTCATCGGGCCTTGTTGGGGTAGAGTGAATGCCGTGTCCTAAAAAAATGCTCAACCTCAGGGGGAATCTTTCCATGAAAAAATGTGCCGTGGTTTTTGGATTACTGCTTCTGATTTTCACCGGTTTGGTTCGCCAGGGCTTTGCAGATACGGTTCAAGGGACTTTGAAGTCTGTGGATGAGGGCGCTAAGAAAATGGACATCGACACGGAAAAAGGCTTTAAGTCAGTGCTCTATACCGCGAAAACCAAATGGCCGGAGGATGTCACCTCGCCTTCAGAGCTGGTGGGTCAAGACATCAAGGTGGAGCAGGACGATTTGCTGGAAGAGGCTCTTACCGTTCAAAAGGTCTAAAGAAAGCGGCAGACAAACAGATAGGAAAGGGCGGCGATGGCAGCGGAGCACGGGATGGTTAAAATCCAGGCCCAAACGATGGTGCCGGCCATGCCCCAGCGCACGGCGCTGACGCGGCGCAAGGAGCCGACACCCATGATGGCGCCGGTGATGGTGTGCGTGGTGCTGACGGGAACGCCGAGAGATGAGGAAATAAACAGCGTGGCCGCGGCGCCGGTTTCGGCGCAGAACCCGTCCATGGGCCGCAGCTTGGCGACTTTTTGCCCCATCGTTTTGACGATGCGCCAGCCGCCGAACATGGTGCCAAGCCCCATGGCCACGTAGCAGGAAATACCCACCCAGACCGGAATATAAAATTCTTTTCCCAATAATCCCGCACTGAAAAGAAGGCTGGCGATGATGCCCATGGTTTTTTGCGCGTCATTGCCGCCGTGGCCCAGGCTGTAAAGCGCGGCCGAAAAAAGCTGCCCCTTGCGAAAAAGACCGTCCATTTGATTGGGCGTTTTTTTTCGAAAAATCCACGAAACAGCAATTCCGCACACCACTCCGAGAATAAGCCCCACCACCGGCGAAATAAAAATAAAACTTACGGTTTTTGTAATGCCCGCGCTCACGAGTCCGCGGGGACCGGCTTTAACAAGGCCTGCGCCGATCAAACCACCAATCAGAGCATGCGAAGAGCTGGTCGGCAGTCCCAAATACCAGGTGATGATATTCCACAAACAGGCTCCCATCAGAGCGCCAAAAATAATGTGGTTATCGACAATGTGGATATCGATGATGCCTTTACCCATGGTTTTGGCCACGGGGTGCCCAAAGACAAAAAAAGCGATCATGTTGAAAAATGCCGCCCAAATCACCGCTTTCTGCGGAGACAGGACGCGTGTGGAAACAATCGTGGCGATGGAATTGGCGGAGTCATGAAACCCGTTGAGAAAATCAAAAAGCAGCGCCAGGACAATAAGCAGGACAATGTACGTAGTCACGGCAGCTCTACGCCTGTTTTACAATGATGGATTCGATGATGTGAATCGCGTCTTCGCAAATATCCAGAACGGTTTCGACGTCCTGATAAATTTCTTTCCACTTGATGACGGAGACGGGGTCAGCGGCATACTTGTCAAATAACTCCCCAAGCATGTCGTCGCGCATTTTGTCGCCGAGAGATTCAAGGCCGTTTACTTCGGCGCAATTTTTAAGGACGTCTTTATAGTTTTTGGTATCGCGCAGGCCCTTGACCGCCTTGGCAACGCCCTTAACGGCAAGCTCGATGACGCGTGAAAATTCGGCCAAGTTACGGTCGGTGCTTAAAATCTTGTAAATGCGCAGGCGGTTGGTAATCGTGTAGATCATGTCGATGATATGATCCAGCTCTTTGGAGAGCGCGTGAATGTCTTCGCGGTCAAAGGGAGTGATGAAGGTTTTGTTCAGCTGATCCATGACCTGCAGCGCCACTTGATCTCCGTGATGCTCAATCTCTTTCAT
>JAHFHB010000148.1 GCA_023247135.1 Candidatus Omnitrophota bacterium | reverse complement strand
CGGTCAAGCTGATGAGTGAAGCCGAGCTTAAGGAATATGGCGTGACGGCCAAAGATGGCGATTATTCGATTCAACGCACAAAAAGCGGCGTGGTAATCTCCAAAAAAATCAGCGCGAATGCGTGGCTGCTCAAGATCACGAATAAAGCCGGCGAGCCGGCCGTGTATCTTGTCTCTTTCAGCGCCAACGGCAAGGCTGTGCTCGAGCGGCAGCTGCGCACCGACGGGGCGGCAGACTACCGGGAGCAGAGAGCCTCTCTGGCGGAACAGGAAACTCTCGCGGCCAAACGCCTGGCGGACAGTGCCGCTTCCCTGCAATCGCTGCAGGCGGGGCTTGCGAAAATACGCGCGGAAATTGAAAAAGAAGGAACTGCGGCTGAACGCGCCGTGAGCGAGTTGATTCGCGAACATCAGGAGCAGGTTCGTAAACGCGATGCTTTGAATGCCGCGCAGGCCGCGCTTGAGAGCCAGATGCAGGCGCAGGCCCGCGGGCCGGCTCTTGCCGCTTTGGCTGTGGAAGAGGCCGCTCAGGTTCCTGAACCGGGGGCCGCAGAGCCCGGGGAAGAAGCGGGCATCGAGGAAGAAATGCCCCGGCCCTTGCAGCCTTCCGATTTTCGCTGGCAGGTTCCGCCGGCGCCGGTGTCTTTGTCGTACGGCTGGGTTTTTTTCTATTCGATTCTGGCTGCGGTGCTTGCCCTTATTTCTTCGAAAGCCGCTGTGTGGGGATTGCGCAAGGCGCTCGGAATTCCGAGTGATCCGGAACTTGAGAAACAGGGAAAGCAGATTGAAGCGCACGCGCAGCTTTTGGCCGAGTACGGTAAACGTATCGAGCAGCTTGAAAAAGAACCCGGCTCTACGGTGGAACAAGAACTGTTGCAGCGCAAAGTCAAAACCATGGCGTCCCAGCTCGCGCTTCAAAAAACGGAACAGGCCGGATTTGGCGGCCGTGTCAGGCAGCTCGAGGCTTGGCAGGCGGCCGTGAAGCAAAATTTTAAAGGTTCGGTGCTGAAAGTCATGGGGCCTTTCAGAAAGTCCGTCGAAGACCACTTGAAAACAATCGATGCGCAGATCGCGGATCTGAGTCAAAGCGTGGATCAGCGTTTTGGCGAGCAGGGCGGACGTATTGGCGAGCTTGAACGGGAAGTTGAACAGCTGCAGACTCAGCTGGAGCAGTTGACGGCTCGCGTCAATGACCTTGAAATTCTTACGCCGCGGATTCAAAACATTCCGGCCGACCTGGCCGCGCGCCTTGAACGGCTTGAAACGAGCGAAGTTTCTCCGGCTGCAGTTGCAGAACCGGCTGCGGCCCCGGCGGCCGAAGGAATACCTGCCGCAGTACCGGCCCCAGAAACGACAGTGCCTGCGCCGATTGCGGAAACGGTTCCGGCCGCGCCGGAAACTGCCCGAGAAGAGAAACTAGCGCAGAATCTGGCGGGCCAGCTTGCAGCCGTGACGGCCGATCCGTCTTTGAATTACGTGATGCTGAAAGAAGTCCGGGCACGGCTGCTGGAGCGTTGGAACTCTTTCAAAGGAAAAGTTTCGCTTGAATCTGCGGCGGCAGTAGACGCACAGTTTGCCGCGCTGAAAAGCCGCATCGAAAAAGAAGAAGCGCTGGTGGTGGCTGGACTTAAAAAACTGCAGCGCCTCAACCCCAAGGAAGGGGAGAAGCCCGGACTTTCACTGCGCAGGGCGCTGGATGCAACCGGTTTGGTGAAGGCAGGCGTATTGCAAGGAGCCAAAGGCGTTCAGTTTGGTTTTGTGGCGGCGGAGGGCTGGGAAAATCCTGAGCTGGGGCTGCACAGTTTCAGTTTGAGCCTGGAAGGCACGCAGGAACCGCTGGTATGGCTCGCCATCGCGCCGCGCGAATCCGCGGAGGCTCAGGATATTTTTTACCACGCTTCGGGGGTTTATGCTTTTGAGCATGAGGGTCAAAATTATCTCGCCGCCGTTTATCCCGCTGATTTTACCGGCAAGCCTGAATCCAATCCGGCCCGGCCCGTGATCCTGTCTGAAGTTCCTGCAGCCGCCGCGAAAACGAAAGCGGCGGTTGAACTCGAACCCCTGCCGGAACCCTTCCGGCTCAACCGGACCCAGCCGGAGGCTGAGACCCGCGAGGAGAATGAGCGCGTCCTGAAATCGCTTTTTGAATGGGTCGAAAGCCACGGGTACCGCGTGCTTACGGTGACGGAATCTTCGGATGGAACACTGGCGAACCTTCTTGTTTACGGCGACCGGGGAACCGTTTACGTGGATTTCAATAAAGCGCACAAGCAGGCGCATCTGACGGCCAAAGATAAAAAAAGCGGTGTGCGGCTGATCGACGGTTATCGTTTCAACCGTCCGACGCCGCTCTCAATCCGGCAAAGAGCCAGCATCTGGAATCACCGCAAATTCTCTCCGCAGAACGAAGCCCGGTATTACACCTACGTCAGAAATACCCGAAACGGCACGACGCGCAGCGTGAGAGAACGGCCTGTTTCCCAGCCGGAAAGTATCCGGCTGGCCCAGGAGGATATTGCATTAAAAAAACGTCGGGCGGCCATGGTCAAAGGCGGAGTGGCTGCGGTGTCGGCGGCCGGTTTGCTGATCGTGGCGACGGGTTTATCGAAAAGAGAAAAAGAAGAAGCTGAAAATGCACTGACGACGGAACACCCCGAGTTCAAGCGTTTTGAGCAGCTGCTCGCGGAAAACAAGATTGAGGCTGCGATGGAACGCATGGAAGCCGCCGACGGTGTTCCGCTTGATCTGATGGATGAGGCGCAGGAGCTCTTGTGGGAAAAATTTCAGGAGTTGATGGAGAAGCGTGAGTCCAAGGCCCTGCTTGTCAAAATATTTCATAAACTGGGGGATGAACACCTCAATGATGCGATGGCGCTTATCCAAAAACAGCCTGCTCGCTTTGGGTTGAGGCTTGTTGATTTTAGACCCGATGCCGCGGAACCCGTGGCGGCAGTCGAGGCCAGACCGGCTGTTGTGGCAGAGCCGGAGCTGGTGGCAAGAGTGGAACCAGGCGCACGCATGCCCGTGATCGCCGCACCGCCCGCAGCCAATCCGGCCGTGAATCCGGCCGCGGCGGTTCCGGCAGCTGCGAATCCTGCCAACCCGGCGGTGGCAGTGCCGGCTCCGGCTGTGAAGGCTCCCGCCATCTTGGCCAAAGTGAAAGCCCCTGCGGGCGTGATCACGCCTGACCCGGACTCCACTCAGCAAATTTTGAATGCGCAGAAAGGCGTCGAGGACGAGCGCATTCGCCACGTTCCGGATAAAACGACAAATCTTTTGGCGAATCTTCAGAATGCGGATGTCAAAAAAACGCGGCGGCTTCTATTGATTCATCACAGTAAACCCAGCGTGCACGAAACCGAGATTTTTGAACAGGAGTTGAAGCTGGTCGAACATTTTATGGCGGCGTTGGGTGCCGGGGCCAAAAAGCAGGATCCCAAAGACATTCGTGATTATGCGGATCATCTCACGAACGTGGAAGATAAAAACTATACGGCCTGGGACTGGTACCGTTATTTCTTCGCGCCACTCATGGATGAGTTCGGGATTTCCACGCGGGCTGGCGAACCCTTTTTTATCTCGCATCGCGATGAGCGCCGCCGTCTCATTCAATCCTTTATCAAATCGGCGAGCAAGGTCAAACAGATGGCCGATGCCGGAGAACTGCCCTCCGGCGGATTGGCGCGCTATCGATTGATCTTTGGCTCCGGCCGCTTCGATGGGTTTGATGCGACGCTGGTAGACCGCAGCTGGCGCGAGCTTGAAACCATGCGCCGGAATGACGGCACACAGAAAAAACAAATCAACGGAAATTATCAACTGCAGGAAGTTTTGGGATTTGCCTATGAATGGGGCATGGATGATTATTTTAATCAAACCCAGGCTGCTTATTTAAATTTAGTGCAGTCCAAAATTCAAAGCCTGCTTGGGGAAGCGTACGCGGTTGGGAACCGGGGCGCCGCTCCGGCCAATCCACTGGCGAGACTGATTTACGATGTTCAAACGCAAATGAACTCCGGCAATGCCGGATTCCGCCTGAGACAGATTTTTGGACACTTTGGATCGGTGCCTGCCTTGCTGAGCGCTGCGAGCAAGGTCTATGTCCACAGCCGCTTTGCAGATCCGTTTTGGGATGTCGAGCAGCAGCGGGCCTTGCTTGATCAGGGTATGACCAAGGCGCACTTCAATTCGGATGGCAGCATTAAGGTTGCGGGCGGGCGTATGGTTCAACCGCCCAATCGTCTGGACCGTTTTGCGGAGCACGAACTTTCCCTGCAGGTGCGTGGGCGTTTTCCCTACACCTCCGAGCGTATCGGTTCCCTGAAACATCTTTACCGGCACAAGCTTTTTGCGCAGGGCAACATGCAGGTTTCAGCGGAAACCGAAGCCGCCGAAGTCATCGCGGTCGTTTTTGGATTGATCGGAGTGAAAGAAAGGCAGGAAATTCTCAACGGCTCCGAAGCCATGCAAAGAGCGGCCCGCTGGATTCAAAGCCGCGCCAAAGGCAAAACGGATCAGGGCATGTCGCCGCTCGTCGAATTCTTTCAGGACATTTGGAAAGCGGCCGCCGATATGGAAGCGCTGGAGGGAAAGCCCGCCGCTCTCGGCGATTTGGCGCCGACCATTGCAAGAATCCAAACGCGCATTGAAGGGGAATTGACGGCGCGTAACGTGATCGGTCGTTTTCAGCAACAGGGCCGGCTCGGTTATTACTCAAACGGTGTTGCGGGCGCGAACGGGCCGATGACACTTTTGGGGCGGCAGGCGACCTCGGTGATGGCGGAAACGCTTTTTGAATTTACGCAGTCGACATTGATCGCCCGGAAAGTCGATGAGCAGACGCTGGTCGCGCACTTCATGGATCTTTTGGAAAAAGATGCGGCCTGGAAGGATCTGTTTGCCAAGGAATTCGGCTATTTGACGCAGGCGCCCGTGAACCGCCAGGGCGAAACGTTTTTGGAACTTTTTCTTTCAGGGAATTATGAAAATTATTTTGGTTTGACCAAAGACGGTATTTCGCCCAAGAACCTTGGGACCGCACAGGCACTCAAGGCGCTGCTTGCGGGCAATTTTGGCAGCGTTCCGGTCGAGAGTAAACTTTATCTTTTTACGCTGCTGGCGCTGATTGATGAAAACGACACGGATTGGAACGGGTATGCCAACCGCGCGGGCGGCGGCGCACAGGCGGCCATCCGGCTTCAGACCGCCATGGGCGCGGCCGGTGTTTCCGCTCCGGCAGAACTGGAAACGATTCTTCGGAATGAAAGCCAGCCCGAGCGTCAGAAATATTTGTATGGCCTGTTGATCAATGCGACGCGCGACATGCTGCTGAATTTTTATAAAAACGAAAGAACCGCGCGCTTAAAAGAAGCCTATGACATTGCCGCGCGCCGCACACTCCGCAAAATCGAAGAGGAGGA
>JAHFHB010000147.1:1827-5461 GCA_023247135.1 Candidatus Omnitrophota bacterium | reverse complement strand
CACTTGATGGGCGGCACGATCGGCGCCGAGAGCCGTCAGGGCAAGGGGTCCACCTTCTGGTTTACGGTTGTTTTTGCGTTGGATCACAAGGCGGCGGCGCCTCTGCCCGCCGCGGATTTAACGGGTGTTCGTGTTTTGATCATGGATGCTATCGATTTAAACCGCCGGATTTTTCAGGAGCAGGTAACGCAGTGGGGCATGCGTGCCGACGCCGTTGCTTCCGGCGAGGAAGGCCTGGCCGCATTGCACAAGGCGCACGCCCTGGGCACTCCGTATCAGATCGCCCTGCTGGACTGCCATTTGCCGGGGATGGATGGATTTGCGTTGACCCACGCGATCAAAGCGGACGCCGTTCTCAAGGAGACCGTGCTCGTGATGCTGACTTCGGCGGGTGAACGTGGGGATGCAAAAAAGATGGAAGAGGCGGGCGTATCGGGTTACCTGATGAAGCCTGTGAGGCAGGATCAACTGCGCGCGACGCTCGCGGTGGTTTGGGGTGCAAAGAAGAAAAATATTGCGACCAAACTTGTCACGCGGCACACCTTGAGGGAAGAAAAAGTCCGGGAGCGGGAAAGTCAATTGCCTGTTGAGTCGGTTCAGGCTCGCGTTCTGCTGGCGGAAGACAATGTGGTCAGCCAAAAAGTCGCGCGAAAAATGATGGAGCGTATCGGCTGCAAAGTGGATACGGCGATGAGCGGGCGGGAAGTGCTCGAGAAACTTGAAACGCAGGATTACGACCTTATTTTCATGGACTGCCAGATGCCTGAGATGGATGGCTATGAAACGACGCGTGAGATCCGCCGGCGCACATGGAAGGCGGGGAAAACTCCGATTATCGCGTTGACGGCGCATGCCATGGACGGGGACCGTGAAAAGTGCCTGAAGGCCGGAATGGATGATTACATCTCGAAACCGGTCAAATCCGAGGAGCTTAAACACGCACTTCAGCAGTGGTCGCGTCCGGCGGCCAGACTGGTCGAAGTGGAAATGCCCCAACCTTCGTCCACGGAGGCCGTGCGCCGAGTACAGCCAGTCATAGAATCGGACGAACCGGCCATTGATGAAAAGACCATTAAAGCCCTGCAGGAATATTCAGAACCTGGCGACAACAGTTTTATTGAGGAGTTGTTTGATACTTTCCTCAAAACGTCCCAACTGCATTTCAGCGAAATTGAAACCGCCCTTTTGCAGAGCCAGCCCGTGGCGATGATGAAAGCCGCGCACACGCTAAAAGGCGGCTGCCGCAATCTCGGCGGCCGGCGCTTGGGAGAATTGTGTGAAAAAATGGAGAACTTGGGGCGCGAAAATTCGCTGAACGGCGCCACCGATCTTTTGGCGCAAATCAAACGCGAATTCCAGCTCTTTGCCCGTGAATACGAAAATAAATGGCGCACCAAAAAATCCGCCTAACATGACCTGCTAGCTGTTTCCTCCCTCTGCCGCCGGGCTTGCGTCCTGAGCTTGTGACTTCACTGCCCCTGGGCTATACTGACGGCCGACCTGAGAAATAATAGGGGGAGACTAAAATGAAAACATCCGATGTCAATGCAGGCGAAATTATCCGGCATGAAAGCCGGCTTTTGAAGGTCATGGAGAAAGAAATTCTGGGCCACGGGAAAGCGGCGCGGACTTACCGGTTGAAACTGAAGGATCTGACGAATGGGCAGGTATTCGATCAGGTTCTGCGGCCCGAAGCCAACCTCGAAACGCTTGATGCCAGAAAAGCGGACCTCGAATTTCTTTACAAGGACGAAGATTTTTATGTTTTCATGAATCGGGATAGTTATGAAGAAACCCGATTTGCCAAAGATGCGATCGGAAAGAAGGGCATTCTGCTGAAAGAAAATGACAGTATTCAAGCCCTTGTCGTCGAAGGCCGGGCGCTGGCGCTGGAGTTTCCGGAAACGGTCACGCTGACGGTGACCGGTACGCCTGAGGGCGTGAAGCAGGGCAATAAAGAAGCGGTGCTCGAGAATGGGCTTACGATTCTCGTGCCGCATATTGTTGCTGCCGGTGACCGGGTTGTGGTGAATACCGAAGATTTCTCCTATGTCGAACGGGTACCGCAGAAGTAACAGAATGGCGCCGGCGAATGAGACTGCCGCAAACAGAGACGAGTGCGTGCCGCGAAGCCTTTTCTTTTGACTTTCCGGTTCTAAACACTAAAATGGCAGCTCTTTATGAACATTATCTGCCTTGATCTTGAAGGGGTTTTGGTCCCTGAAATCTGGATTGACGTGGCCCGGCGTTTTTCCGTGGATGAGCTGAAGCTGACTACCCGCGACATTCCGGATTATGACCGGCTCATGCGCTATCGCATCGGCATTCTCAGAAAAAAGGACATCCGGCTTGAGGATATCCAGGCGGTGATTTGCGGCATGGCGCCGCTGCCGGGAGCTCTTGAGTTTTTAAACTATATCCGCCAGCAGGCCGAAGTCATTATTCTCTCGGATACGTTTTATCAATTCGCCGGGCCGCTGATGAAAAAGCTGGGGTACCCCACGCTTTTCTGTAATATTCTGAAGACGAATCCAGCCGGATTTATCTCAGGGTACAAACTGCGGCAAAAGGACGGCAAAACCAAAGCGGTCATGGCTCTGCGGGGGCTGGGTTTCAGGGTGCATGCCGCAGGGGATTCCTATAATGATTTAGGCATGCTGAAAGCGGCGCATCACGGCGTGCTTTTCCGGCCGCCTGAATCTATCCTTAAAAAGTACCGGCGTTTTCCGGTGGCTCTCGAATACGATGCATTGCGCAAAGAACTTTTGACCTTTGAACATTCATCCCAAAAGAAACCGGCTAAAGCGGGTTAAAGGCTGAGGAGTTTAAAAATGATCATTGTTTTGAAACAGGGTGTTAGTGATAAACAGGTGGCGCACATTCTGGCGAAGCTCAAAGAGCTTAAATTGAAGCCGCTCATCTCCAAAGGCGTGGAACGGACGGTGATCGGGGTCATCGGGGATGAGTCGAAGCTGCGCGTGCAGCCGCTGGAAGCTTTTGCCGGGGTGGAAAAGGTCATGGCGGTGCAGACGCCGTACAAAATGGTGTCGCGCGAGTTTCGCGACAAGGCCAGTGAAATCAAGCTGGGCAAAGGCGTGACGATCGGCGGAAATAAAATCGTGATCATGGCGGGTCCCTGCACGATCGAAACCAAAGCGCGTACGCTGGGGCTGGCTGAGGTGGCTAAAAAGGCGGGGGCCACGGTGCTGCGCGGCGGCGCTTTTAAACCGCGCACCTCCCCGTATGATTTTCAGGGGCTGGGTGAGCTTGGCCTAAAATATTTGGCCGAAGCGCGCAAGAAGACCGGCTTACTTGTTGTGACTGAAATGATGGATGTCCGGGACCTGCCGCTTTTTGAAAAATATGCGGATATCATTCAGATCGGCGCGCGCAACATGCAGAATTACAATTTACTGAAAGAAGTGGGCAAGAGCCATAAGCCGGTCTTGCTCAAACGCGGCATGGCCAACACGATCCAGGATTTTTTGATGGCCGCCGAGTACATTTACACGCAGGGGAATCATTCTGTTATTCTCTGCGAACGCGGCATTCGCACGTTTGAAACCACGACCCGTTTTTCGCTCGATATCGGTTCGATTCCGGTTTTAAAGTCCAAGACGCACCTGCCCGTCGT
>JAHFHB010000147.1:0-1817 GCA_023247135.1 Candidatus Omnitrophota bacterium | reverse complement strand
ACCCGGCCGGCAAGCGGGCTTACGTGCCGGCCCTGGCGCGTGCCGGGGTGGCCGCCGGTGCGGATGGCATCATCGTCGAAATCCACGATAATCCCGAAGAGGCGGTTTGTGACGGCCCCCAGGCCCTGCTGCCCGATATGTTTGCCGCCCTCATGGAAGAACTAAGGCGCATCGCAGTGGCCCTTGGACGCCAAATCTAGTCCTGCCATATCTCTGTAATCCTTTTGACTATAATGGGTTAGAAATATGACTAAAATTGTCAACTTAAACTGGACAAAAATAGTCTGATTTAGTATTATTGGACTAGGAATATTTTTAAGAGGGAATTTATGAAATTTACTACGAAGACCGAATATGGCGTGATTTGTCTGATCTTCATGGCGCGCAATAAAGAGCGCGAGGTCATGACGGTGCGCGACATCGTGCGCGATGAGAAACTTTCCACGACCTACCTTGAAAAAATCTTGCAGAAACTGAAACAGGCGGGCATCGTCGTCTCACACCAGGGCAAACAGGGGGGCTATTCGCTGGCGCGCCGGCCCTCGGAAATCACGTTTAAGCAAATTGTCGATGCGGTGGAAGGCAGCACCTTTGATGTGTACTGCGAACCGGCCATCCGCGATTCGATCACGTGCAATCATTTCGGCATGTGCGGGCTGCGGCCGATTTGGGAAAAGTCCAAAAAACTTTTGGACGGGTTTTATGCCTCACTGACGCTGGACATGATTTCACGCGGTGAATTTGAAGTGCGCAGCATGGTTGAAGCGCACGGGACATAGGGGCAGTTATGGATGAAGCCAAAGAGATCATCAATCGCGAGTACAAATATGGATTCGTCAGTCCCGTCGAGAGCGAAAGCATTCCGCGGGGGCTGAGCGAAGACGTCGTGCGTTTAATTTCCGCTAAAAAAAATGAGCCCGCTTTTATGCTGGAGTGGCGTCTGAGCGCGTATCGCACCTGGCTTAAGATGAAAGAGCCGCGCTGGCAGAACGTGCATTACCCGCCGGTGGATTTTCAGGATGTGATTTATTATTCCGCACCCAAAAGCCAGAAAGACGGTCCTAAGTCCCTGGACGAAGTCGACAAGGAAATTCTCGATACCTATAAAAAACTGGGCATTCCGCTGGATGAACAGAAACGCCTGGCCGGGGTGGCCGTCGATGCGGTCTTTGACAGCGTTTCGGTGGCGACGACTTTCAAGGATACCCTGCGCAAAGCCGGAGTTATTTTTTGTTCTTTTTCAGAGGCTGTCCGCGAACATCCCGAGCTTATCAAGAAATATCTGGGTTCTGTGGTGCCGGTGTCGGACAATTTTTATGCCGCGCTCAACGCGGCGGTTTTCAGCGACGGGTCTTTTTGCTATATCCCCAAAGGGGTGCGCTGTCCGATGGAACTTTCGACGTACTTCCGGATCAACGCGGCGGATACGGGGCAGTTCGAACGCACGCTGATTGTGGCAGAGGAGGATAGTTTCGTCAGTTACCTTGAAGGCTGTACGGCACCGATTCGCGACAAGAATCAATTGCACGCCGCGGTGGTGGAGCTGGTGGCGCTGAAGGGCGCGCAGATCAAGTACGCCACCGTGCAGAATTGGTATGCCGGCGATAAGGAAGGCCGCGGCGGCATTTATAATTTTGTGACCAAGCGGGGGAAGTGCGCGGGCGAGCGTTCCAAAATTTCCTGGACGCAGGTTGAGACGGGATCGGCCATTACCTGGAAGTATCCCAGCGTGATTTTGCAGGGCGATCATTCGGTCGGCGAATTTTATTCGGTGGCTCTGGTGAACAATCGCCAGCAGGCCGATACGGGCACAAAGA
>JAHFHB010000146.1 GCA_023247135.1 Candidatus Omnitrophota bacterium | reverse complement strand
TCATCCTGTCGCCCGAGATGCGCTCCACAGGCGAGGTCATGGGCATTGACGTCGATTTTGCGCGCGCTTTTTATAAATCGCAGGACGCGGCGTCTTCACACCTGCCGCATTCGGGCACGGTGTTTATCAGCGTCAACAAATTTGACAAGGAAAAGATCCTTCCGGTGGCCAGGAAATTTCACGGCATGGGTTTTTCGATTGTCTCGACGGACGGGACCGCCCGCGTGCTGCAGGAAAATGGGATCCCCTGCGAGATCGTCAAAAAAATCGCGGAAGGCCGCCCGAACGTGATTGATTTGATGAAGAATGATCAGATCCAACTGGTGATCAACACGCCCAGCGGCAAGGGGCCAGCTCTGGATGAAGGCAAGATCCGTGCACTTGCCGTCTCTTATACGATTCCGTGCATCACGACGATCAGCGCGGCGATTGCCGCGGCCAAGGGACTGGAAACCGTGCTGGCGGATGGCGTCAACGTGAAAACACTCCAGGAATACCACGGCTCCCCGGTCGTTTGAGGCAGGCATGAAACGCGTCGATGAAACCGTGACGATTCAGGAAAACAAACGGATCAACGGCAAGTACTACAAACTGGTTTTCAAATCCGCCCGGCTGGCACGCGGCGTGCAGGCGGGCCAATTCCTCCATGTCCAGATCCGTCCTGATGCGGTAGATCCTTTTTTACGGCGCCCCTTCAGCTATTACCGCATTCAGCATGACCGCATTGAGGTGCTCTACGAGGTGCTTGGCCGCGGCACGGAATTGCTCGCGGGGCTTGGCAAGGGCAGTCACTTAAAAATCATGGGCCCCCTGGGCAAAGCATTTACGCAGCAGGTGAGAGGCAAAAAGCGCATTCTGGTGGCGGGCGGCGTCGGGGTTCCGCCGCTTGTTTTTTTAGCGGAAAAAAATCCGGTGGATTATCTTTTGATCGGGACCAAATCCAGGGCGGAAGTACTCCCCAAAAAAGAATTATCAAAAGTCCGCGCTGAGATCCTGCATGCGACCAATGACGGCAGTTACGGGGTGCGCGGATTTGTGACTGCGCTGCTTGAAAAAATTATTCAAAAAGAAGGCGCAGAATGCCTGCACATTCAAACCTGCGGGCCGGCCCCGATGATGAATGCGGTCATGGACATCGCCAAACGGGAAGGCATCCCTGGCGAGGCGTCCATGGAAGAGAGCATGGCTTGCGGCGTAGGCGCCTGCCTGGGCTGTATGGTAAAAACCCCCGAAGGCTGGGTGCCTTCCTGTATCGAGGGGCCGGTGTTTTCGTTTGACCGGCTCGTCAGGACGTGCGCATGAAGACTGTGGATCTGACGACGCGCATCAAAGGTCTGGTGTTTAAAAATCCTGTGACCGTCGCTTCAGGCACGTTTGGCACGACGGGGGAGTATGCCGGCTACGTGGATTATCGAAAACTTGGGGCGATTATTACCAAAACGATTACGATCAAGCCGCGCGAGGGCAATCCCATGCCGCGTATTTGCGAAACAGCCGGGGGCATGCTGAACGCGATCGGTTTGCAAAATAAAGGCCTGGATGATTTTATCGCAAATAAAATTCCCTACTACGCCAAGATCGCGACGCCTTTGATTGTCAATATTGCCGGAGAATCGGAAGGTGACTTTGCCAAACTGGCGCGGGCTTTGCAAAAACATTCGCGGGTAGTGAAAGCCATTGAGCTGAATCTTTCCTGTCCCAATGTCGAAAAGGGCGGAGCGGGGTTCATGAAGAAACGGCGGCTGATGAAGGCGGCGGTCAAAGCCGCGCGGGCGGAAACCGACCGCCTGCTGATTGCCAAACTTTCCCCGGAGCTGGGGGACGTGCTTGAAATTGCCGGAGAGGTTCTTGACGCGGGGGCGGATGCGCTCGGTCTGATCAATACGCTCAAAGGTATGGCGATCAATATCGAGACGCGGCGTTCGCGTATCGCCAACATCACCGGCGGATTGAGCGGCCCGGCCATTAAGCCAGTGGCACTGCGCTATGTCTACGAAGTCAAAAAAAAATATGCTGTTCCGGTGATTGCAGCCGGTGGTATCATGACAGTCCGCGATGCGCTTGAGTTTATTATCGCAGGAGCTGATCTGCTGGCCGTCGGGACTGCTAACTTTGTCAATCCGCGCGCAACTCTCGATATTCTGGAAGGCATGACGGAATACTGCCAGCGCCACGGCATTCGCAGGATTGAGGAACTAAGAGGGAGCTTTCGTCACGTATGAGTTTTAAGCATCAAGAGCAGCTAATCGTCGCGCTCGATACGCCCAGCCTGGATTTCAGTAAGAAAATTATTCAGGATCTGGCCGGCGCGGTCAGTTTTTTCAAGGTGGGTTTCGAGCTTTTTACGGCGCACGGTTGGAAAGCCGTGGAACTTGTCAAAAAGCAAAAGGCCCGGATTTTTCTCGATCTTAAATTGCACGACATTCCCAATACGGTTTCACGCGCAGCTGCGGTCATTGCGGAATACGATGTTGAGCTTTTTAATGTGCATGCGCTGGGCGGCCTCGAGATGCTGAAAAAGGCCCAGGCGGCCGTTCTGGAGCGCACGGTGGGCCGGAAACAAAAACCAAGAATTTTGGGCGTGACGATCCTGACAAGCCACAGCGAAAAAAATCTGCACGAGGACTTGGGCATTACGCGCAGTTTAAACGATCAAGTGTTGCACCTCGCCCGGCTTGTCCGGCAGGCAGGGCTGGCCGGCGTCGTCAGTTCGCCGAAGGAGATCGGGCTCTTGCGGCGCGAATTTCCTAAAGATTTTCTGATCGTCACCCCGGGCATCCGTGGTGCCGGCGATGCGGCCGGTGATCAGAAACGCACATTTTCAGCCCGTGAGGCCATCGATGCCGGGGCTGATTACCTTGTTGTGGGCCGGCCGATTACGGCGGCAAAAAGTCCTGCCAAAGCGGCCCGGCAGATTCTCGAAAGCCTTCAGTAGATTTATATAACTCCATATTTAACAATGGGTTATAGGTATGATTTTGTGTGCTATGCCGCAGGGAATGGTTTCGAGTTGTTCCCTGCGACTTGGGTTTCTTGACACTCTGGCTCTGGTTTGCCTATAATCCCCCACTCCACATGGTTATTCTAAGCCTATCCAGCACAACGGATTGGATGCATTGATGATCCGTAGCATGACTGCTTTTGCCCGCGCAGAAGCGGCAATGGGGCCGCGCTTTTTTGAAATCGAAATGCGATCCATTAATCATCGCCATTTCGACTGTTCTCTAAAACTGCCGGCCCTGCTGGATGCAGCGGAGAACGATGTTCGTGATTGGACGCAGCAGGCGCTGTCACGCGGGAAAATCACAATTACCGTCAAAGAGACGAGCCGCGAGCAGGGCGGCACCGATCTGATTTTGGATGAAGCGGCGGCAAAACGCTATCTTCAACAAATCCGGAAAATGCAGAAAAAGCTGGGGCTGGCCGGAGACATTACGGTTCAGGAACTGATTAAACTGCCCGGTGTTTTTTCAGGCCCCAACGGAGTCAGCCGCGGATTGACCCAGGCGGAGGCGCAGGCGTTTAAAACGCTTTACACCCGCAGTCTGAAAACGCTTTTGAAAGCGCGCGAGACGGAAGGAAAAAAACTGGCGGAGGATATCCTCAAGCGCATTCAACTCATGGCGCATACCGTGAAACAGGTGGAATCTCTGGCGGAGGGCCGCGCCGCACAGGTTCTGGACCGTCTGCGCAAGCGCCTGCAGGAAATCACGGCCGGCGCGGGCATGGATGAGGAGCGCTTGTACCGCGAGTCGGTGCTTTTGGCGGAAAAGAGCGATGTGACTGAGGAGATCGTCAGGTTGCGCAGTCATTTTGATCTTTTTGAAAAGAAAATCCGGGCCGGCGGGCAGGCGGGACGCGAGCTGGATTTTCTCTGTCAGGAAATGCACCGTGAAGTGAATACCATCGGGTCAAAATCCCAGCAGTTTGAAGTTTCGCGCGAAGTGGTTTTTCTTAAAGGAGAGATCGAAAAAATCCGCGAACAGGTTCAGAATGTCGAGTAAGGCCAAGGTTCGTAAAGAGGGTTTTTTGATTGTTTTGTCCGCGCCTTCGGGATGCGGCAAGACCACGGTCGTCGACCGTCTTCTGAAGCGCCACTCTGATTGGCAGCGTTCCGTTTCCGTGACGACGAGAAAACCCAGGGCTGGGGAAAAAGACGGGGAAGATTATATTTTCGTGTCGCCGGCGGGTCTGGAGACGATGAAGGCGAATGGCGAACTGCTCGAATCGGCGCGGGTTTTCGATCATGAGTACGGAACGCCGAAAAAGCCCGTCCTGGAGGCTATTGCGAAGGGCAAATGCGTGATTTTGGCGATCGACGTGCAGGGCGCCCAGTGTATCCGCAAGGGGCTGGACAAGCGGCTGGTGGCTTCGATCTTTATTTTACCGCCGTCAGTGAAGGTGCTGCGTGAACGCCTTGAAAACCGTAATACGGAAACACCGGCGCAGATCGACAAGCGCATCGAAGCCGCACAGGAGGAAATCAAGGCGGCGAGTCTTTATGAGTTTACGGTGCTGAATCAAAACATTGAACAAACGGTTCAGGATGTGGAAGACCGCGTCCGGCAGTTTGAAGATAAAAGGGGGAAATGAAAATGGCGTATATCTCGGTAGAAAAGCTGCTCAAAAAAGAAAATCCCAGTCTGTATAAGCTGGTCTTGACGGCTGCGACGCGCGCCAATGAGTTGACGCAAGGCGCCACGCCGCTGGTCGAAACCACGTCCAAGAAAGTTTCAACCGTCGCGCTTGAAGAAATCGCGGGCGGAAAAGTCTGGTATGAAATCGAAAAAAAATCAAAAAAGGCTGACAGCTAAGACGATCGTCCACATTGTTTCCGGCAGCATTGCGGCCTACAAGGCCGGCGATGTTGTCACGAAATTGCGTGAGGCCGGGGCCCGGGTGCTTTGCATCCTGACGCCCTCGGCCAGGCATTTTGTCACGCCGCTGGTTCTGCGAGCTTTGAGCGGCGAGCGTGTTTACGATGATTTTTTCTCGGTGGATTCAGAGCACAGCGTGATCCATACCGAACTGGCACAGTCGGCGGACCTGATCCTTGTTTCGCCGGCTTCTGCGGATTTTATGGCGCATCTGGCTGCCGGATTCGCCGGCGATCTGGCCAGCTGTACGGTGCTTGCGGCCACGGTTCCCGTGGTGGTGGTGCCGGCCATGAACGATCAAATGCTCAATCACCCGGCGACCGCGCGGAATCTTAAAATACTGCGCGGCTTCGGCTATCATTGGGTGCCGCCGGTCGTGGGGCATCTCGTCTGCGGCAAAGAGGCGGTGGGGCATATTGCTTCGGATGATGCGATTGTTGCGGCTGTCTCAAACCTCCTCGGCGCTTAACCTGCCTGTGCCTTCTCCCAAACTGAATATTTTGATTACAGCCGGTCCAACGCGGGAAAGCCTGGACCCGGTGCGCTATCTTTCCAACCACTCGACAGGCGCGATGGGCTACGCGCTCGCCCGGGCTGCAAAGCGGCGCGGCTTTCAAGTGAC
>JAHFHB010000145.1 GCA_023247135.1 Candidatus Omnitrophota bacterium | reverse complement strand
TCGCTGACCTCGGCCGGATTAAACGTGATTGCCGTATAAAAGAACGTAAAAAACAGAATCAAAAACGCATAAATAAGCGAGTGGCCCAAATGCCCCGGCGCCAGTGCCTGCGCCGTTTTGCTCAAGGCCGTTGCCCCGGGGAAAAACCCGGCCATGGTGGCCGGAAACAAAATGACCGACTGCGCAAAAATAATCGGCATGACCCCGGCCTGGTTGACCTTCAGCGGCAGATAGGTGCTCTGCCCGCCGTACATCCGGTGCCCGCGTATCTGTTTGGCATAC
Organism: Candidatus Omnitrophota bacterium; assembly: GCA_023247135.1. Lineage (GTDB taxonomy): Bacteria > Omnitrophota > Omnitrophia > Omnitrophales > Aquincolibacteriaceae > JAHFHB01. Next base: position 5,223 of record JAHFHB010000145.1, on the reverse strand, counting down.
TGCACCGAAATCTTTCGCTGCCCCTGAATGATCATGATCACGCCGACAACCGTACCGATAAAAAGCACCAGCATCAGCCCAAACTTCCACCAGGGCAGTTCCTGCCGCGCCGGGTCGAAGGGCGACAGAAGAAGATAGGTCTGCCACAAAGCCGTCGGCACGGAATCGATGATTCCCGCCGTGATCAGAATTGAAATTCCGTTTCCAATCCCGTACTGATCAATTTGTTCGCCCAGCCACATGATAAAGGCCGTGCCCGTCGTAAGCGTCAGCATCGTCATCAGGCGAAACGCCCAGCCCGGATTGGGCACGATCACTGTCCCCTGGAACGCATTGGGGTTTTCCAACCAAAGCGCGATAAAGAAGGTCTGAATCAAGCTCAGAATCACCGTGCCGTAGCGCGTAAACTCAATAATCTTCTTGCGGCCTTCTTCCCCCTCTTTGGCCATTTTTTCAAGCTGCGGAATCACCACCGTCAACAGCTGCAAAATGATCGAGGCAGAAACGTAAGGCATGATGCCCATCGCAAAGATGGTAGCTTTCTGCAAGGCCCCCCGGAAAACATTCCCATAATGCCAAAGAGCGTGCCGCCCGGCGTTCTCGAAATACTTTGAAAAAAACGCGCCAACGCCGTGCCATCAATGCCAGGCGTCGGGACGTGCGCCCCAACCCTGTAGATGAAAATGATAAAGAGTGTGAAGAGAACCTTAGCCCGGAGTTCCGGAATTTTGAAAATATTACTATAGGCTCTCAGCATAGATCTATTTTATTGCGGAAGCTGAAGCGCCGGCGTTATTGCAGAACAACGGCCGTGCCTTTTGCTTTCTCGATTTTCTGTTTAGCGGAATCGCTGAATTGATGCGCCTTCACGGTCACCGATTTGCTCAGCGTACCATTGCCCAAAATCTTAACCTTATCTCCCGATTTACGAATCAAGCCATGCTCTTTGAGAATTTGAGGGGAGACTTCCAGAAGTCCAAGCGCTTCGATTTTATCAAGATTCACAATAGCCAGATCTTCCTGGAACGAGGCGTTGTTAAACCCGCGTTTGGGCAGACGGCGGTAAAGAGGATTCTGGCCGCCCTCAAACCCCGGGCGAATTCGAGCGCCGGCGCCAGAGCGGGCACGCTGCCCTTTATGGCCCCGCGTGGAGGTCTTGCCATGACCGGAACCAATGCCGCGGCCAATTCTTTTTTTATTTTTCTTGTACGCCAGCTTCGGTCTCATGCTTTTTGTGTCTCCAACTGTGTCTCATCGTGGCGAAGCCGCCGGTCAGAAAGCTGCATCAAGCCATCCACGGTCGCCTTCAGAACATTAATGGCATTATCACTACCAAGATTTTTTGTAAGAATGTCCTTGATCCCGCAAGATTCGCAGACGGCGCGAACCGCGCCCCCCGCAATGACGCCGGTTCCGGCCATGGCAGGTTTTAGCATAACCCTTGCCGCTCCGTAGCGCCCCAGAACTTCGTGCGGGATCGTCGTCCCTTTCAGAATGATTTTTAATTTGCGTTTACGCGCGGCTGAAAGCGCCTTGCGGATAGAATCAGCCACTTCGCTGGCTTTGCCGATTGCAAATCCAATTTCGCCCGTTCCGTTGCCGACAATGACGAGTGCGCTGAAATGAAACCGTTTGCCGCCCTTGACAACCTTGGCGCAGCGGTTGATCTGAATCACTTTTTCAAAAGCCATTTCACCCGGCGCCGGCTGTTTCGGCGCGCCCGCAGAAAAACCCTGATTCCTCGGGCCCTGAAACATCGGAGCTCCCGCAGGCTTGTTCGCACGCGGGTCTGTTTTATTTTGGTTCTCGGTCGTCATACCTGTATCCCCACTTCCCTGAGCGCATCGGCCAGCGCCTTAACTCGTCCATGATAAAGATACCCGCCGCGATCGAAAGAGACTTTGCCCAAGCCTTTTTCTTTTAAAATCGCTCCAAAAGCAAGTCCAAGCTGGTGCGCCGCTTTCAAATTTCCGCCGCTTTTCGCGCCGGCTTTAATAACCGGTTCACACTGCGTCGAACAAGAGGCCAGTGTTTTTTGAGCGGTATCATCAATCGCCTGAACATAGAGATTCTTCAGCGAACGATGCACGCTGACGCGCGGTCTTTCAGGCGTTCCAATCACCTTTTTGCGAAGTCTGTTATGACGCTTGATCCGCCCAAGTTCTTTTTTAAGCATAGCCCCCGCCTTAACCTACCGTTTTACCCTGTTTACGGCGAATGACTTCACCGACGTAATGAACGCCCTTACCCTTGTAAGGCTCCGGCTTATGAAATGCGCGAATATCGGCTGCGACCTGCCCAACCATCTGCTTATTGGTCCCCGTCACCGTAACCTGTGTCGGCTTTGGACAAACAACCGTGATCCCTTCAGGAATGGGGTAATCGATCGGATGCGTATAACCCAGCAGAAGATTGACAAACTTCCCTTTCACAGCCGCCTTAAAACCAACCCCTTCAAGTTCCAACTCTTTTTTATAACCTTCCGTCACGCCGATGATCATATTTTGAATCAGGCTCCGGAACAGGCCGTGCAGTGCGCGATCCATGCGGATATCCGTGTTGCGGCTAACCTCGATCTGGGTCGGCTGCACATTGATCTTGACTCTCGGGTGAATTTCAACGTCCAGCTTGCCCTTCGGGCCCTGAACATTCAGCTTGGATCCGGTGACCTGCACCTTGACCCCGCTTGGAATCACAATAGGTTTTTTACCGATTCTAGACATAATGGATCGCTCTTTCTCGCCGGTGAGGGGTTACCAAACCGAACAAATAATTTCTCCGCCGACTTTTTCTTCGCGGGCCCGCCGGTCCGTTAAAATCCCCTTGGGCGTCGATATAATCGCAACGCCCAATCCGCCGCGGATTCTGCGGATGGCGCTGGATGCGGAATAAACCCGGCGGCCCGGCGTAGAAACCTTCTGAATTCCCTGAATGGCCGGCTTGCGCCCCCGCAGATATTTCAGATGAACACGGATGAACTTTTTAGCACCCTCAGAAAACTCTTTGTAATTCTCAATGAAACCTTCTTCTTTCAAGATGGCTGCAATGCCCGCACAGGTCTTCGAGGCAGGCAGCGTCACCACATCTTTGCGGGCTGTGGCGGCGTTACGAATCACCGTTAAAAAATCTGCAACAAAATCTGAACAAGACATGCTTTCCTCCCCCATAACCCCGGCGCGCCTGCGCCGGAGCAAATGATTACCAGCTGGAACGCGTCACACCGGGGATCACCCCGGTCACAGCGAGCTCACGAAAACAAATACGGCAAAGGGCAAATTTTCTGATAAAACCGCCTGAACGTCCGCAAGTGCGGCAACGATGGTAAGCGCGCACGGGAAACTTCGACTTTCTTTTCTGCTTCACGACCAAACAAGTCTTAGCCATTCGCTTGAGCTCCCTGAGTTTCAGTCTGTTGTTTTTTAACGAACGGCAGCCCGAGCAGCTCAAGCAGCCGCTTGGCTTCCGGATCAGTCTTGGCCGTCGTCACAAAAGTCACGTCCATGCCCTGCGTCTTTTTAACCTTGTCAAATTCCACTTCCGGAAAAATGATCTGTTCCTGAATACCCAGCGTGTAATTGCCCCGGCCGTCAAAACTGCGATCGCTGTACCCGCGAAAGTCGCGGATGCGCGGCATGGCGATCGTAAAAAGCCGGTCCAGGAATTCGTACATGCGCGCGCGCCGCAGCGTCACTTTTGCGCCGATCGACTGCCCCTGGCGGAGCTTGAAACTTGAAATTGATTTTTTCGCCTTGGTGATAAGCGGTTTCTGCCCGGAAATCAGCGCCAGCTCTCCGACGACGTGTTCAAGTACTTTCACGTCTTCGCGCCCTTCTTTGATTCCCATATTGATGACGACCTTGTCCAGCTTGGGAACTTCCATAATATTCGAGTAGTCGAATTCCTTCATCAGCGCAGGCGAAACTTCTTTCCTGTACTTCACCAACAAATTCGGAACCTTATTTGCTGTCTTTGTCATGACACGCTCACAAAATTTCGCCGGATTTTTTCGCAATCCGCTGTTTAACGCCATCGGCAAGCTTTGAGTAACCCACACGCGTCGCTTCCCCTGTGCGCGGGCATACAAGCATCAGCTTTGACACGTGGATCGGGCACTCCATTTTTGAAACGCCGCCCTGCGGGTTCTCCTGGCTGCGTCTCAAATAGATGGTCTGATAGTTAATTTTCTCCACAATCACAGATTCCTTGGTTGGAAAAACCTTAAGGATTTTCCCTTTTTTACCGCGGTCTTTGCCGCTAATGACGATCACGTTATCATTCTTCTTGAGCTTCATCAGAGCACCTCAGGCGCCAGCGAGATAATCTTGGTGAACTGCCGGTCGCGCAATTCCCGCGCAACGGGTCCAAAAATACGCGTTCCTCTGGGATTCTTCTGGTTATCAATTAAAACAAGCGCATTGGAGGAAAATTTGATGATCGATCCGTCTTTGCGCTTGATCGGCGAACGCGTCCGAACGACTACGGCCTTCACCACCTCGCCCTTTTTCACACCGCCCCGCGGCAGCGCTTCCTTCACAGACGCGGTAATCACATCACCCACTTCGGCCGTCTTCTTGCCATGCCGGCCAATGACGCCGATCATCGACGCCTTTTTGGCCCCGCTGTTATCCGCAATTTGAAGGATGGAGCGAATTTGAATCATGACAACACCTTAATGAGGCGCCAGCGCTTCGTCTTCGAAATCGGGCGGGTCTGAATGATACTGACCTTGTTGCCGGCCTTCGATTCGTTTTTTTCATCATGCACAGAGTATTTGATTTTGCGGCGGATAATTTTTCCGTACTGCGCATGCGTGATCAAACGCGTCACTTCAACGACTCTGGTTTTATCCATTTTATCGCTGACAACGACGCCTTCGCGCGTCTGCCCTTTATGCTCTGTCTTGGTATTAGTTTCCACGTTCTACCTCAATCCGAATGTTACTTTTGATTCTTCTTTTCGTTCATCACGGTCAAAGTTCTGGCGATGTCATGCTTGATAATCTTGATAACAGATTTGGTCTCGAGTTTTCCGGTTTTCGCCTGGAACCGGTGCTGCATCAGCGACTTCTTCAGCTGACCGAGCTTTTCTGTAAGCTCATCGGCGCCCAACAATCTTAATTCTTCCGCTTTAGCCATGATTAAACTCCCGTGCGCTTCACGAATTTTGTGCGAAACGGAATCTTGTGGGAACACAGGCGCATGGCAGATTTCGCCAGCAATTCCG
>JAHFHB010000144.1:477-5515 GCA_023247135.1 Candidatus Omnitrophota bacterium | reverse complement strand
CGTTCATACAGGTTTCCTTTCCTTTGGGTTCAACGCGGATGCTTCATGTATCGGCGCTTCCCGGAACTTCTCTAGCGGTTTTTCAAACGCGCTTTCACCAACGTCTGCAAAACGGCCGCGATTCTTTCCAGATCACTTTCAAGTACGGGCACCGTCTGGGACTCTATTTGCTCAATGAAGCCTGAGGGCAGCCCCGTCAGCGCAGCGACTTCAAGAATCGGAATGTTAAATTCCATTCTCAACCGCTTGATCTGGCTCGCATCCATGGCCGTAGCATAATCCTTTGGCGGAAAAAAACAACCAAAAGGTCGTGGATTTTTTGAGGCACGCTACATGAATTTAAAAAGTTTTGAAGATCTAATGCAGATCAAGCGCTAGACGAAACGCGGTTCAGGCGGAGGGGTGAGCAGTGATTTCGTGGATAAGCTTAAGTAGTCTCTCAAGCGGCACAGGCTTTTCCAGGCACGCTTGGGCACCGGCATTTAAAATCGCCTGTTTTTGCAGCGGCGGAACGTAGGCAGACATGATGACGACAGGCGTCTGGCACATTTTTTTGATCTCGACCAGCGCGACATTGCCCTCTATTTTTGGCATCAAAATGTCGAGAAAAATCAGATCGTATGCCTGCGCGCGGATTTTTTCATAGCCAGCTATCGCAGAGGTCGCCGTGTCCGCTTCGAATTCGCCGGTCTGTTCCAGATTGATTTTAATCATCAATCCATAGTTGACCTCATCATCAATAATCAAAATGCGTTTTTTCATTTCACCCTCCACCGGGATGAGCACTCATTTGCAGCCGGATCGCTTCCAACAGGCACTCGCGGCTGACGGGTTTGGCCAAGTAAGCAATGTTCTTGCGTTCCGATTCTCTCAGAAGCACTTCCGGCTTTGACAGCGCCGTCAAATAGATGAACGGCTTGGCACGAAGCTGCGTATCCAGACTGAAATCACGCGCCACGTCATACCCGCTTTTATCAGGCATGATGATATCCAGCAAAATAAGGTCCGGGTTAAACCGGCGGGCGGTATCAAGCGCCTGCCTGCCGCGCGTCTCGACGCAGACCTCATAATCGCCCTCGGTTTCAAGATTGATTTTAATCATTTCGCCGAATTGTTTTTCATCGTCGACGATGAGGATTTTTTTACGCTGCGCCACGGGCCGCCTCCGCAGGTTTCAGTAAAACGGTGGCACAGACGCCGCCTTCAGAGCGGTTGCGGATGCAGAGAAAGCCTCCGTGCATTTCGATGATGTTTTTAACGACGGACAACCCCAGGCCCGTGCCGCCTTCGGCCCGTTTGGTCGTAAAAAAAGGATCAAATATTTTCCCGAGGACGTCCGCAGGGATGCCGGGGCCTTCATCTTCAATGTCCAGCCGGATAACTTTATCCCCGGGCACAAACGGATCGCCCCGGCGGTTGCCCACCGGTAAAATGCCGGGCTGCAGCTCAAGAAAACTGGTTTTCAAGTGAATCGTTCCGCCGGACTGCTGTGCCTGAAGCGCATTGGTCATCAGGTTGATCAGCACTTGCTCCATGCGGGTCTTATCCACAAACGCGAGAGGCAGGTTTTCCTGCATCTGCATTTCAAAATGCGTCTGGCGTTTATCGAATTCGTGCTTCACGAAAAAAAGAGCGCGTTCAACGAGCGGCGCCAAAGCTTCAGGCTGAATCACCAGGGCCTGCTGACTCGAAAAATCAAGCATCTCCTTGATGACCATATCCGCCCGGCCCACCGCCTCCGACATGGACTCCAGCATAAAGCGGCCTGTCTTTTCGCCGGCAGGAATATATTTAAAAAAATAATCAACCCCCATGCGGATCATGGCCAAGGGATTTTTAACTTCGTGCGCGATGCCCGCCGCAAGACGGCCGACCACTTCCAGCTTGGCCGCCTGGATCAATTGAAGACGCGTGGCACGCAGATCCTCATTGGATTTTTTCAGGGATTCCAGCGTCTCCAGCAGAGCCTCTTCATGCCGTTTGAGCTGTTCATTGGCATGTTTGAGTTCGATCTCAATGCGTTTGCGCTCGACCGCATAGCGGCACACCCGCACGAGCAGTTTAGGCTCCAAACTACCCTTACCCCAATAATCCTGGGCCCCGCAGCGCAGTGTTTCCATGGCGATGTTTTCATCGCGAGTGCCTGTCAGCACCACAATCGCCGTTTCGGGAAAAGCGCTCTGTATGCTCTCAAACGTGTGAAAGCCCTCACTGTCAGGAAGATTCAGATCCAGCAGGATCAGATCGAACGCTAAAGGACGCCCGCGCTGCTCAAGCGCCGCGGCCAGCGTTTCAGCCGAGGTGACGTGATTACGGCTTCCGCCGCGGTTTGCGGTAAAAATCGTTTCCAGCATTTTTTGCTCTACCGGATTATCTTCAACGAGCAAGATATTCAGGGCTTTCGCCTCAGTGGTCTGGAAGGTGCGTGTCTGCATGGCTTTGGATGTTCTTTGAAACCCGGTTGTTTAGATCGTTTATGGACTCAGTAAACAAGCAGAAGTCTTCACTTATTTCTGCCAAGCCCGGAGAAGCTTCTCCGGCGCTCAGACAGTCCTAGGCTCCAACTTTCATATACAAGTATACATGCTCATCGACATATCCAGGCCTGTTTAGAGTGTTTTTTATGGGGTTGGATTTATGGATTACTGCAAATCAATACATTGCAATGGTTTAAAGGCTTAAATGGATAAAATTGTTAGTAATTACTCTATAATAAATTGATGTTTTTCTTCTCGATAGTTTTTATTCCTTTAAGTTATGTGTTACCTTTCTGATAGAAAGCGTTGTGAGGCAAAACTAATGAACCTGAATAAACTAGTCAAACGGCACCTTTTCTTAAATTTATCCGCATTCTTCTTCGCATTGATTCTGGCCGCTCTCCCCTTGGCGCGCGCAGCCGTGGTTTCTCCGTCGGCCCAGCCGGAAGCGCCCAGAACATCGATTCACTTCATGACCGGCATCGAAGATCACGTTCTTAAAGCTGAGAAAGGCGAATCCGCACAGGAAACAGGCGCCGGAGAACCCGACCCGATCGTGATGACCTACGAAAAGTGCACGCGCAGCGCCGAAGGCAGCATGTGTGAATGGAAATATTCCAACGGCTTCAATTCCACCGAAGAGAAAAAAACGCTGACGCGCGGTGACGTGACGGAAATTCGCACGCTTTTAACCGAGAAAGATCCGGCCGAGGCCTTGACGGCGCGCAGGGAAATCCTGCAAACCATCAAACGCAGAAACGGCCGCAAGTTATCGGAGTCATACGACATCACCTATCATTTCAGCCGCGGCCCGGAAAACCAGGAGGAGACGCTTCCTCAGATGCGGGAAGTGCTGCGTTATTTTTACAGCGCGGGTAAAAACGGGGAGGATCGAGTCAGGGACATGTCGTGGACCAAATACAACGCTTCGGCCAACGGCGGCAGTCATGCGACGAATATCGACTACCATGCGGTACTGTCTTACGATGAAAATGGACAGCCGCGCAAAGGCTTTGCCGACCGCTGGGAGAACGGCCGGAAATCAAAAAATCTTTTTTATTGGCAGCCGGAACTCGGCGCCATTGCCGCTGGCAGCCGGGACCAATGGAATATGTGGGAGTCCTGGATCCGCACGGGGTTTCTGCACGTCTATCTCGTCTAGCGCTCTCAAACCGGTCTGTGGCAGTGAAAACACTCCAGGGAAAGACTCACGATCACTCTGCCGCAGTGCCGGCAGCGCTTGTATCCGGGCTCCAGAAACCGGATTTCTCCGAAATGCACATAGGCCTCTACTGCCGATAAAAGAATCCCGCCCAAGAGAAAAACAGCGGCCGTGACTTTCCGGTCAAAATGAAACGGCAAGCCAAAAGCGAGATCAAAAATCCAGCAGCCGTATCCCAGCCAAATCGCGGTGTAAAGCACCGCCAGGCTGGAGCCCGGGAAGCGCATAAAATCCATTCCCCGCAGCGAAGCCAGGACAAGCAGTACCGCGCCTCCCAAAATCGTGGCGGCGAAAAAAAGGCACATCAGGCGGTCTTCGGGTTCGGGGTGCATGAGAAAACGGATAAATTCCGAGTACGGGATCACAACCCGGATGTCTTTTTCGCGGCCGTCAAATTTAACGCCTCTGGCTTTTAAAAGATCGTAAGAAAATCGCCGGAGCATGTGAAAATCAACCCACTTCAGAAACTGCCGGTCGAATTCGCGGTAAGTCCGGCTCGCCAGCAGATACTCCTGAAAAAGTTTGTTGGCCTGCGAAGACGGGAGTGACGCAACGCCATCAGCGTTGCGTGCATGACTGTCCTTGCCTCCGCGCAAGGACGAGGCGTCAAAGCCTCGCGAGCGGTCCGGAGGCGTTGGGCCTCCGGCTTGAGGCGTATCTCCGTCCGCGTTACTGAGAACGGCCTGAAGCAAAATCGCAAAACTGTTTTCAGCGTAATCCCGGCGTGCGTCTTGTAAAAGCTGCGCCGCTGAAATGCGCATCGCCCGGTGTTTACCGGCCTCGTCCGGAGAATCGCGCCGGCCGGAAAGCGCCATCAGCCGCACAGCCTGCGCGGTTTTCTCCAGGGAATCGTTCATGTTCCTAAGCTTGAAGGGCCGTTTCCCGGCGGATTCCTGGATTTCCCGGGACGCTTTCTGCAAGAGATGTCCGAACAGCATTCCAGGATCTTTGCGGGAGGGTCCGGTCTGGATCGCAGCAGTAGCCAGCCAAAGAAGAGAGGCGGCGGCTAAAAAAAATTTACCCATGCATCATCCGCGCCTGCTTTGGCAACACAGGCCAGGCCTCAAGCGCCTCGGCCACGATTTCACCCATGTGCCGGTATCCGGCCGCATCCGGATGCAAACCGTCGCGAGTGCTGGCAAGCCGCGTGGGATCTCCAGACGCGTGCATTGCGGCAAAAGTGTCGCAAAAACCCAGTCCGTTTTGGCGGGCGTAGGCTTCAATCCAGCGATTTAAACCGGCCAGTTCTTTTTGCTGTGCCGGGGTGATCCCGCGGTAAGGCAAAACACTCAGAAGCATGACCGGGATATTTCGGCTGCGGATTTTTTGAATCGCGGCT
>JAHFHB010000144.1:0-467 GCA_023247135.1 Candidatus Omnitrophota bacterium | reverse complement strand
CCAGGTCAGGCCGGGCACTCTTCAGTTCAGTTTCTGTCCGCTGAAGAATCGCACGGGTCGTCTGCCCAGAAATTCCACGGTTGTAAATTTTCCACTGCGGGTATTTGCGGTTGAGCCAATAGGTATATTGGCTTTCAGGATTACCCCGACCTTGCGGCAGCGAGGCGTCAAAGCCTCGCGAGCGGTCCGAAGTCGTTGGGACTTCGGCCGGCGATTTGAATTGAGGCGCGCCCGCCGTAATCGAATCTCCCAAGGCCAGGACTGTCAGCGGCGATCCGCTTTCTTTTGGGGCGGCATGCGCAGGCGAAGACACGTAGAAAGTCCCGGCAAGTAAAAAAGTTCCGAGTTTTGACATCCATCCGCTCACGAAACCAGACCCTTTGGTTATTACTTACGAAGCAGCTTTTTCCGCCACGGCTTTCAGCTTGCTGGCAAATCCGCCGGCCAAGCCGGCCGTTTTAGATTTT
>JAHFHB010000143.1 GCA_023247135.1 Candidatus Omnitrophota bacterium | reverse complement strand
TGTTACCTTTGGAATAAGGTCTCGCGTCCCCGCAATTCTTGATGCGGCAAATCGCCGGTAAAATGCTACGTGTTTTTGTAGGGGTCGGGTCATAGGCCGTAACGCAGGGTGGCTACTTTTGCGTTGCGTCAGAGTAACTGAAGACATGTGTGCATTATACGAGCCGGGCATGAAGGTGACAAGCTACCGGTTAACGCAAGCCAAGACTGATTTCGATGGCGCGATTAACTTTTTCGAGGTCATGCCCGCGCAAGGCGCCGATTCTGGCTTCAAGGCGGTTTTTGTCAACGGTCCTGATTTGCGAAAGCAAAACGGTTGAGTCGGATTTCAAACCGCTGGTGCCTTTGGGCAAATGGACATTAGTAGGATACTGTTTTAAAAAACTTTTGGTAGTAAGCGGCGCAATAATCGTGGTGGGAGCCAGGCTGTTGCCGACATCATTTTGAATCACAAGAACAGGTCGCCGGCCCTTTTGTTCGGATCCTTTCGAGGGGTCGAGGTTCACCCAATAAAGATCACCGCGCTTAATCGACATGTTTCAGCGAGTCTTTGTCGAGCTCGGCGAAATCGCTGAGTGTCTGCTGCGAGACACCGTACATTTCCTGGTAGCTTTCGCGCAGCAGGTTTTGAGTTCCCTGGCGTTTCTTCAATTCAAGATAGATGCGCACAGCTTTCTGGATCAGCGTACTTCTGCCGATATGCTCGCGCTTGGCTTCCTGATCGAGAGCGGTTTTGAGTTGTTCAGGGATCGTGATACTCAGGTAGTGCATGTGGGCCTCCGTTGGTAAAAGTATATACTGTAGTATATAGCATTGCAAGTGCGGCGATGGTCCCGCTCCTCGCGGCATTCCACTTCTTCTGAGGTCCTCATTTCGATATTAGAAATAGAGGACTTCCGTTCGCACAAGATGGCCCTTGGCATTGTAGGTACTAATGATCTTCAGCTTTAACTGCCCGACAACAAAGATGGCGATTTCCTGATGACTGCGAACAGCCTCAACATAGAGAATGATTGTGGTCGATTCAAGCGAACCCTGACGGCTAAAATTTACGGTAGTATCAGAAATCTTCAGGCTATTCTCATAAAGAACGACTTGCTGCTTTTTGACCGCCTGCTGCCCGCCAACAAACGCGTTGTAGTAAGTCAGCGTTTCGTTACTTTTGAGTGTGCCGCCCTCAGTCGTCCGAACAGTTCTTTCGGTACGAACGCCGCCCAGATCGAACTTCTCCGTGATGGTTCTCTCGGTCGTGATGCCATCCTGAGCGGTATCTTCGAACGTGACTGTTTTGCTCAAAACTCCGTTGCCGTGATAAAAATAATCCGTACGGGTCGTCTTATTGTTTTCAATCACTTGCTGGTAAGTCAATGCGTTGTACGAATTATTCGCGAATCGCCGAAGCGTTTCCCTGATCAGTAAATTTGTGTCGGGGTCGAGAATCAAAGTGACAGTTTCCTTGAAACGGCCGTTGCCATAGTAAGCATAGTCAGTGCGGGTGTAGCTGGTGGCACGGCTGCACAGCACGGGCTGCCCGCATGGCACAGGCGCACGGCCTTCAAAGGAGGTCCAGACCAGTTGATGGCCTTTGTAACTCTCGATCCTATCCCCCGTAATCTCTCCATCAGTACCGTAGTAAAAGGTCTGCACCTGTTTATCAACCTGGTCAGAAAGATTATAAAAAGTCGTAATCTCTTGAGTTTTCCTGTGTGTCGCCTGGTCAAACCGCAAAATACGGTTGTATTGAAAAGTCGCAGCGCCGGTCGCTCCATCCACAAGATATAAATCGGTGGCGCGTTCTATGACTCGCTTTGCAGAATCTGTCTTGGCAGTTTCGACAACAATCTGATCATAATATTCCACCGCGAGACGCCCGTCCTTGGTAAATGCCATCTGGAATCCATCAAAATTCGTAACGTAGGGATAGTCGAGCTCGTACTGTTTGACTTTACTTTTAAAAACTGCAACTTTTGTATTGTCCTCATACCCGTTTGCCGTGATTTTCCCGCCCATGAACGCAATGGCAACACGAGACTTTGAAATAGAAAGCAGATAGCCTCGAACATTTAGTTCCGCATCGCTCACCCCGCTTTCAAGACTGCTAAGATCCGCATCGGTAATATAATTGATCCCACGGCCGGCGAGGAGCTGTTTGAAAGAGGCTCTATCAGCGCGCGAAATCGCTACAGAGACCGGATCCAAATTAACCGCGGCCGGTAACTGCGGGGTAACACTGACCAGGGAGATGTTGGCCGCAAGAAACTCGTTTGAGGTCAAATTTTGCGGCGTCTGCGAAAAAATACTTGCCGCAGAGTTGGGAACGACGGGGTGAGGCACCTCGCCGGTGGCAGGCGTATTCAGGAATTCAGCGGCCAAAACTTGCTGAGAAAACATAACACCGACGAGCGGCAAAGCTAAAACCAAAGGTTTGAATTTCATGGAGGATACCTCTTTCCGCTATGGGCTTAAACAAAGCCACTTTCGCCGTCGCGAAAATGGCAAGTTGAGTTTAAAACAAACAAAGCCACTTTCGCCGTCGCGAAAATGGCCTTGCAAGGTAGAGATGGTCGGGGCGAGAGGATTTGAACCTCCGACCACTTGCACCCCAAGCAAGTGCGCTAATCCAGGCTGCGCTACGCCCCGATGAAACTTTAAAGTGATAGATGGAATGCTTGGAAATCGCGAAAGAGGGGGGATTCTAGCAGATTCCCCCAGGGATGTCAGCCGCTAAGAATCAGCGCCCGGTGGCTCGGGAAAAGCAAAAAGCCGGAATCGAAACGGCCCCAAAAGCGCCGCGGCGATTCCGGCTTTCATGCGAAACGAGACGAGAGCCGATTACTTCTGGACGGCTTTCTTCAAGTTAGCTCCGGCCTTGAAAGCAGGAACTTTACGGGCTTTGATCGTAATCGTCTGGCCCGTTTTCGGATTGCGGCCCTGACGCGCTTTGCGGCTGCGAACCTCAAAACTGCCAAAACCAATCAGAGAAACCTTCTGGCCCTTCTTGAGCGATGCCTTGATCGCGTCAAAAGTGGCGTTCAATGTTTCCCAAGCTTTCGCCTTTGAAAGCGATGCTGACTTGGCTACTGCCTGTGCGAGATCTCCTTTATTCATGTTGTCACCCCCCTTCTGTATTGAATTTAAAAATGAAAAATCAAGAACGGCTCTAGTACTGCTTCCATTCCTCGTGGGCGTCCCGGTTGAGCAGATCGATCACGGCTTGCCGCGGCGATTTGTTTTCAAAGAGCACTTTATACACCTCATCGATGATCGGCAGTTCAATGCCGACTTTAACACAAAGCTCATGCAGCGCCGCGGCCGTGTCGACCCCCTCAGCCACCATCTCCATGCCGCCCAGAATCTCCTTGATGGTTTTGCCTTCGCCAAGCTCGCGGCCCACTTTCAGATTGCGGCCGTGTTTTGAAAAAGCCGTCGTCACCAAATCCCCCATGCCGGAAAGTCCGAAAAAGGTATTGGGATTGGCGCCAAGCTTCATGCCGAGCCGGGCCATTTCAAGCAGCCCGCGCGACAAAAGTCCGGACTTGGTGTTGTCGCCGAATTTAAGTCCGTCGCAGATTCCAGCGGCAATGGCAATCACGTTTTTGAGCGCCCCGCCCAATTCAACGCCAATCACATCGGTTTGCACGTAAATACGAAAATAGGTATCCATCATGGCCTGCTGTACTTCCGTCGCGATTTTAGCGTCTTTCGAAGCGGCAACGACCAGGGTTGGAATATTGCGCGCGACTTCTTCGGCATGCGAGGGGCCGGAAAGCACGGCCAGGTTAATTTTATCGCCCAGGATGGATTGCACAATTTCCGAGGGGCGCAGGCCCGTGCGGCGTTCAATTCCCTTGGAAACACTCACCAGGATCTTATGGCTGAGGTCAAATTCCTTGGTCTTGAAAAGAATATTGCGGACAAACTGAGTCGGAATGGCTAGAACAATGATACGGCTGGAGGCAATGGCGTCTTTGAGATCCGTCGTAATGCGGATATTGGTCGGGAGCGGGACACCCGGAAGAAATTTCACATTTTCGCGCTTGTCCTTCAAGACTTGCGCGTATTCGGGGAATGCCGACCAGAGAACGACATCGTTTTTCCGGCGCGCGTTGACGATCGCAACCGCTGTTCCCCAGCCGCCGTCACCTAAAACTGTGACTTTGTGTGTTTGGGTCATTCTTCCTTAAAAAAGTTAGGGCAGGCGTGAAACCCTTGTCCCATCAAGGTTCTAAGCGGGCGTACTGTAACACGGAAAGCAAGGCGGGTCAAAAAGAAAATTAAGAAAGTTACGGACTAAGCAGAGAAAAAATCTTGACGCGCGAAACAACTTCGTCGGGAGCGCGCACCGGTTTCATGCCGGCATCCACAAAAACATGCACGGTATGCCCCGTAGTGATCATTTTCTTTTCCGGGCTGAACACCTGATACTCAAAACGCATCGACGCCGTGCGCAGTTCTGAAACACTGGTGCGGATCACGAGCAAATCATCGTAGGTGGACGGTCCCAAATAACGGACACCGGCATGGCTCACCGGCAGGTAGATGCCCTTTTTCTCGCACTCGGTGTACGGCAGGCCCAGCGCCCTGAAAAATTCCGTGCGCGCAGCTTCGAACCACACGAGATAATTGGCATAGTAGCTGATGCCCATTTTATCGGTGTCCCCATAGCGAACGCGGTACGCATAATCAAAGTATTCCATGAGATCCCCTATAAGCCCGCCGCGTTCCAAGAGGCCGGGTGTACTGCTTGAAGCGCCACAGTCCGTAAAACATCAGGCCCAGTCCTGCGCCAAGCGCGTCGGCACGCAGATCCGCGACATCGGAACTGCGGCCTTTCACAAAATACTGAACCGTTTCGGTGAGCACGCCCATAAAACAGCACCAGCCAAATGCCAAAATTCCTGAGTGCTTGATCCAGCCGCTCCGCGCCAGGCGAAAGGCATTGAACGCGGCCCAGAAAAGCACGAAAAATTCCACCCCGTGAATCAGCTTGTCATTAAAGCGATGCAGAAATCTGGGGATTTGCGAAGGCGGGAGAATCGCGTTGCAGGCCCAAAACGGCAGCCACCCCGCAAATAAGCGTTGAAGGATTGAAGCGCTATTGAGCGTAATCGCCTGGGTCTGTTCCCAGTACCGGACGGCTGTTTTCACCCTGCCTCCTTACGGACAAAAACGTCTAAAAAGATTCTTTAAGCTGCTCGAAAAAGTTTTTTTTGCGAGCCTGGGTTTTATCGCCTTTCAGGCGTGCATACTGCTCCAGAAGTTTGCGCTCGGCTTCGCTGACTTTTGCGGGAACGTCGACATCCATTCGCACAAAAAGCTCCCCCAAACCGTCACCCCGGGAAATTCTTGGCAGCCCGCAGCCTTTGAGTCTAAAAATTTTTCCCGCCGGAGTGCCATGCGGGATTTTTAAATGCGTATCCCCGGAAAGCGTCGGCACCTTGATCTCGCCGCCCAGCACCGCTACCGTATACGGAACGAGCACTTCACAGAATAAATTCTCCGCCTGCCGCTCAAAAAGATCGTGCGGCTTG
>JAHFHB010000142.1 GCA_023247135.1 Candidatus Omnitrophota bacterium | reverse complement strand
TGCCGTAAACCAAAATCGTCCCGAGAAAAAAAATCGCACGGGCCGGCAGTGGTTCACCAGCTTTTTCCGGTGAGCATCGCTCACCCTTGCGAGGGTCCCCGCCGGGTGAGCACGGCCGGAATAAAAAAGAAAGCGCCAAAAGCGGCCCCCAAACTCCAAGCAGCGCCCGCAGCGTCCCGGTCCAATCCCCCCGCGCATAAAAAAAATTCACTCCCAGCGGCGACAGCGCGGCGCCCATGCCCAGCGACGCATGCAAGCCCAAAAGCAGGGAATCCTGAATCACGGGGTCGATCACGGCCGTTTCATAGTTCAGCACAGAAAGCAAATAGCCGAACCCAATTCCCAAACACAGATTCGCAGACAGTATCCATACAAAAACATTCCGGTTCACCTGCCCCCGGCCCACTGCGAGCAGGCACGCCAAGTAGCCGCCCAGCGCAAGAAAACCAGCGACAAGCAGTGTGCGGCTCCCCCATTTGCGGTGCGCTTTCTGAAAAAGCAGGCAGACAACCACGGCGCTGACATTCATGGGCAAATAACTCAGACCGTATTGGCGGTCAGACAAGGCCCCCGCTTCGGCAGATTTCAGGATGAAACTGGCGGCAGGCAGCACGATCAGGCAGAACCCCAGGAAAAAGGCGTTCAGGTACAAGTGCAGAATTTTAAAAAAACGGTTCATGCTCAGACCTTCAAAATGCCTTAGCGCTGTGCGGGAGAGTTCAGAGCCTGAATGGCGCCGATCATTTCATCATCCCGGTAACCGGCCTTGTCAAATTCGTAGATCACGCCCTGGTAAAGCATGCAGCGCCATTCCATCTTCTTGCCCCAATCCTTGTCTTTCCAAAGTGGGATCGGGTACTCAAAACTTTGCTCCATGACATGGGCATAAGCATTTTTCAGTGCCGCGTGCAGCGCTTTCTTTTCAATCTCAACGACCCGCAGATACTCGATCCGCTTATTCGGTCTTTTCAGCGGCGGCCGCCCTTTAGACGCGATTTTGGTATAAACCGCACGGGCGTTTTTAAGCTCCTTCTGCGCCGAAATCAGCCGCAGATTCATGTGAAATTTTTCGGTCCGGCCATGCACAGCCCATAACTCATTTTCGAGATCCGCCACCGCTCTTCCGATTTTCTTAACACGCATGTTTATCTCCCAAGCCGCGCGCGGCGCCCCAGCGCCAAGAATAAAGCGTCCCGCACAAAAGCAGTCCGCCCCACACAAACGCGCCGTAATGATTTAGTTCGTTGAATAAAATTCCAGTTAAAAAAAGCCCGCCCGAAACTGCCAGCGCCAAAATAAACGCCCGCCGCCATCCGTCTGAAAGCCGCGCATCCTGAACCAGCGTCAGCGCTGAAAGCACCGGAAGATAAAAAAGCGTGTAATGATGCGTCTCCGAAGCCGGTGAAGCAAACAGCATGACCATCGGAAAAAAAGAGAAATCTGTTAATTCCCTGACCGGTGTTTTCTCGCAGCGGTTTTTGAAAACCAGCGCAGCCGCGGCCGCCAGAAATAACCCGCCCAGGCCGCGGGCGGCTAAACGATACACGGCGCTTCCGGTTTCAAAGTTCAGCGATTGCGGCAGGAACAGGCGGATCAAAACCGCGAAAATAGACTGGTTGTCCTCGGCATACGGGTCGAGCAGCTGCGCCCAAAGCGGACTCTCCTGGGCCCGCGGCGACACGGCCAGCGCCATGGTTTCAAACCAGAATTTCAGCAGAGATAGATTGCGCTCCATTCCGAGCCGAAGCGCCGGAAACAAAAAGATAAAAAAAACCATGCTTAATGCTGCGGAAAGACACAATCGCCATTGCCGTTTGATCCCAAAAAAACCAAGCAGAAAAAGCAGCGGGCTGATTTTGATCACGACCGAAAATCCAAGAATCATCCCGGCCAGTGCGAACCGCCCCCGTTGGTAAAGATAAAAAACCAGCGCTGCAGAAAAGAGCGAAAAAATACCCAGCTGTCCCCTGGCCAGCGTATGCAATATGACCGGCAGGCAAAACAGGCAGGCCGTAAAGGCCATGGGATACGGCCTGTGGTCTTCATCCAAAATCCTGCCCGCCAGGAAGACCAGTCCGAAAATCATGGCCACCGAGAGCGCGTACCAGCCCATCACGACAGCCCAGAAGGGCAGACGCGCGAAAGGCTCAAACAGTACCGCCAGGAGCGGAAGGTAAACATAATTCCATTGGCGGACGGTTTTAACATCGTAAATATTTTCACCGTGTGTGACGGCTTGAGCGGCCCGCACAAAAACCGTTACGTCCGTGCGTTTCGGCTGTCCCATCGCCCCCTGAAAGTAAACCAGCGCCGCCATGACCAGCACAAGCCCGGCGATACCCGCCCAAAAAAAATTCCGGTGCGGCCTGAAAAAATCATAGGCCTTAGGGACAAAATTCATGCGGCCGCCCTTATTTTTGCCTGCGTCAGAGCCAAGGCCGCGGGTTCAGCCGGCGCGGCCTTTGAAAAATCCAGATCCGTCGGCTGATCGATCGGAACCAGGTGAAGATGAACATGTCTGACTTTAATGCCCGCGACCGCCAGCCCGATTTTGGTGCAACCCATCGCCCGTTTGAGATTCTGCGCGGCCCTTTGCGCAAACAGCATTAACTGCACGTACGATTCCGGTTCCATGTCAAACAGCGCCTCGTAGTTTTTTTTAGGGATCACCAGCGTGTGGCCTTCCCTCATCGGCTCGGTCGAAAGAAAGGCGAGATGGTTTTCATCCTCGCAGATTTTAAAACATGCCTGGCGCCCATCCAGGTAGGCGGCAAAAGGACTGGTCATAGAGACGCATTATACCCCGGTGCGCCCCATACCGCCCGAATAAAAACCCCCCGCACTTTCACACAGGAAAGTACGGGGGGTTTTCGTTGTGCCGCCTGAAAGGACCGGCTGGTTTTTCGCTTACAGCTTGAAGAGCATGTCCGCGTACGTCGGCACCGGCCACGCTTCGCTCGGCAAGAGCTGCTCAAGCGCATCGATGTCGGAACGCAGGTCCGCCTGGGCCGTAAAGACCTTGTCGCGGTATGCTTCGGCTTTGGCCAAAATATCGCCAACGGCCTGGGCCTTCTTCAAAGTCGCTTCAAGCGCAGCGAGTTTATCGCTGGCATTTTCAAGGTGCGTGCTGACGCGCGCAAGCACATCTTTCTGCACCGTCGTCGGAGCCCCGACGCTCTTGAGAATGCTGATGGTCTGTGCCAGCCGTTCCGTGAACGTCATCACAGCCGGCATGAACAACCGCTTCACCATGTAGACCGAACACTGGGCTTCGATGTTGATGGTCTTCACATAATTCTCAAGGTAGATCTCGTAACGGGAATGCAGCTCTCCCTTGGAAAGCACTTTGTATTTCTCAAAGAGCTTTTCCGCGGAGGCATTGGCCATGTAGCCAAGCGCTTCCACCGTGGAACGGATATTCGGAATGCCGCGCTTCTTGGCTTCCTTGACCCATTCTTCGGAGTAGCCGTTGCCGTTGTAGATGACGCGGCTGTGCTTCACGGCCGCTTCGCGGACGATTGCGGCACATTCCTGGTCAAGATTCTTTTTCGCTTTTTCAAGCCGCGTGGCAATCTCATCCAGCGCTTCCGCCACGATCGTGTTCAGCACCACGTTCGGACCGGAAATCGACGCGGAAGACGGCACCATGCGGAACTCAAACTTATTTCCCGTGAACGCAAACGGCGACGTGCGGTTACGATCCGTGGCATCCTTCGGGAGATTCGGCAGTGAATCCACGCCGATCTGTAAAACATGCTGGCCCGCGGATTCTGCTTTCTTGCCCTTGGCAAGATTATTCAAAATCGCAGTCAGCTCAGTGCCCATAAAAATCGAAATAATCGCCGGCGGCGCTTCGTTGGCACCCAGGCGCAGATCGTTTCCGGGATTTGCGGCACTGGCGCGCAGTTTATCCGCATGGCGGTCCACAGCCGTCAACACGGCGCTCAGGAAAACGAGAAACTGCTCGTTGTCATGCGGCGTCTTGCCCGGTTCGAGCAGATTGGCGCCCTCATCCGTCGCCAGCGACCAGTTGTTGTGCTTGCCGGACCCGTTGACGCCCGCAAACGGCTTCTCATGGAGCAGGCAGACAAGGTCATGGCGCAGCGCCACTTTCTGCATGGTTTCCATCACAAGCTGGTTGTGGTCGGTCGCAATATTCGTCGTCGAAAAAATCGGCGCCATTTCAAACTGGGCCGGCGCAACTTCATTGTGCTTGGTCTTGGAAGAAACGCCCATTTTCCAGAGTTCGGTGTCCAGGTCTTTCATGAACGCCAGAATCCGGTCCTTGATCGCACCGAAATACTGATCTTCCAGCTCCTGGCCCTTGGGCGCCGGCGAACCAAAAAGCGTGCGGCCCGCCATCATGAGGTCGGGGCGCTGATCGTAATATTTTTTATCGATCAGGAAATATTCCTGTTCGGGGCCGACCGTCGCGGCCACGCGGGTGACGGACTTGTTGCCCAGCGCGCGTAAAACACGCACGGCTTGTTTGGACACAGCTTCCATCGAACGCAGCAGCGGCGTTTTTTTATCCAGCGCTTCGCCGGTGTAGGAACAGAACGCCGTCGGAATGCAAAGCGTCACATTGCCCGCCGCATCTTCTTTCAAGAATGCCGGAGACGTGCAATCCCATGCCGTATACCCGCGCGCTTCAAAGGTCGAGCGCAAACCGCCGCTCGGAAAAGAAGAAGCATCCGGCTCGCCCTGGTTCAGCTGTTTGCCGGAAAACTCCATGATCACGCTGCCATCCGCCGTCGGCGAAATAAAAGAATCGTGTTTTTCAGCCGTCTTGCCCGTCAAAGGCTGAAACCAATGGGTGTAGTGCGTGGCTCCTTTTTCGATCGCCCAATCCTTCATGGCATTGGCGACGACATTCGCCACATCTGACGGAAGCGTTGTGCCCTGCTCCATCGTTTTAATCAATGCTTTGTAGGTTTCCTTGGGAAGGCGTTCTTTCATCACCTTCTGGTTGAAAACGTTGCTTCCGAATACCTGAGTCACATCAAGAGTCGCGGTCATTTTTAGATCCCCCTTCGAAACTAGGTTGTATTTGGCGTGCACTAAAAGAAGCCATCAAGCAGTCGTTCACTTCAACTGCGGGCGCACAGTTTACTCCGAGAGCCCTGTTTTGTAAACGGGCACTTGCCAGGAGATTGCAAATTCCATGCCGAACTGTATATTCAGGCCGTGCCAGGAGCGGTTTGGCCATGACAGCCAAGGCTCAGGCAAAGCGTTTCCAGAGGGTGATTTCAACCGGAGAGGCTAAAAGTCCTTTTACGGCCTGGTCAAACTCAACCAGGTGGGGCTGGCGTAAGTGCTTATCGAGATGGGGCTTACTGTGCCAGTTCTCGTAGAAGAGAAAGGCCCTCGGATTATCATGGGCCGCGTGTAATTCATAATCCACGCAGCCTTTTTCGCGCCGAGTCGGAGCAATTAGCGCCCTAAGGGCGTTCCTGACTTTTTTCTCCTGGCCCTTTCTGGCCGTAATGCGGGCCATGACGGTCAACAGCGGCCGTTCCCCAAATTTGTTTTTAGCGGTACTCTTTTTAACA
>JAHFHB010000141.1:4877-5568 GCA_023247135.1 Candidatus Omnitrophota bacterium | reverse complement strand
TTTTAAAAGTTATCTTTTTGTTCACATTCCCATCCGGCAAAAATTAACTGTTTTAAACACGGTGGGCGCGGTGTCGCTGGTTGGGGCCAGGAACCGTATGCCTGTTCCTTTACCCGACCCAGAAATCGAAGCACTGCGCCGCTTTGTTCGGGAAGAAGTTTCCATCGATCCCTTTCCGTATCTCAACGAGGGGCGGAGAGTCTGTATCCGCTCAGGTCCGTTTAAGGGAATCGAAGGATTCGTGGTCAGAAAAAATCAGCAGTGCCGGCTCGTGATTTCACTCGACATGCTCATGCAGTCTGTGTCAGTGGAAATGGACGCTGCCGCGATAGAAGTCGTGTAGTTATTTCGTCATTCCCGCGAAAGCGGGAATCCATCTTGCTTGGATGCTGATGGATCCCCGCTAAAAGCATGCGGGGATGACATGCTGGGGAAGAGAAGCGGCAAATATGAGTTAACGACGTAGCCCTCGTAGGCCCCGCTCCTGGGACTGAGAGGGCGAAGCTGTGAAAATTATGTGCGGAATAACCGGAATATTTGCTTACCACTACGCAGCGCCATCTGTTAAGCGCGAAGAGCTGCGTTTGATTCGGGATCAGATGGCTGCCCGAGGCCCGGATGGTAAAGGCGAATGGTTTTCTCAAGATGGGCGAGTGGGTCTGGGGCACCGGCGTTTGGCGATTATCGATCT
>JAHFHB010000141.1:0-4867 GCA_023247135.1 Candidatus Omnitrophota bacterium | reverse complement strand
ACGGCTCGGTGGCCCTTGTTTTTAACGGAGAAATTTATAACTACCGCGAGCTGCGCGAAGAGCTCGAACGGCAAGGCGTTAAATTCTTCTCGCACACGGACACGGAAGTTATTTTGCGGCTTTACGAAAAAATAGGAGACGGCCTGTGTTCAAAACTGCGCGGCATGTTTGCTTTCGGGTTGTGGGACGTAAAAAAGAATGCGCTGTTGCTTGTACGCGGGCCTTGCGGTATTAAGCCGCTTTATTACGCGGATGACGGCTGGACTTTTCGTTTTGCCTCCCAGGTTAAAGCCCTTCTGAAAAGTCCGGCTGTTTCCAAAGATCCTGAACCTGCCGGCGTAACAGGCTTTTTCCTCTTAGGCAGCGTCCCGGAACCATTTACATTTTATCAGGAGATTCGAGCCCTTCCAGCCGGAAGTTTTATGTGGGTAGATTCTTGCGGGGCTTCGGAAGCAAGCAAGTATTTTTCCTTTAGTCAGGTTTACCAAGCCAGCGCTGAGCGCCTCAAAGCAATGCCCGCTAAAAATCCGAAAGAATTTGTGCGGCAATCACTGCGAGAATCCGTCCAAGCCCACCTTGTTGCAGACGTTTCGGTTGGGCTTTTTCTCTCCTCAGGGATAGACTCCACATTATTGCTTGCTCTCTCGTCGGCGTTGACTGCGCAACCCATGCGGACTCTTACGCTTGCCTTTGATGAGTATCAAGATACTCCCCAAGATGAGGCTCCGTTAGCGGCCAAGACAGCTGCGCACTATGGGGCGCAGCATTCTACGTATAGGCTCACACGCAATGAGTTCGATGAAGACTTCCCCAAAGTTTTTGACGCCATGGATCAACCGACCATTGATGGAATAAATACCTACTTCATTAGCAAGGCCGCCAAAGCCTGCGGTCTTAAAGTCGCTCTGTCTGGTGTTGGCGGAGATGAATTGTTCGGAGGCTACTCTTCATTTTCTATTATTCCAAAATGGCGTAAGGCATTTTTCATTCCGGCGCTGGTGCCTTTCTCAGGTGAGTTTTTCAGAGGTTTCTTTGAGGCATTTCTGGCGCCTCTCGGTATATTTCATCCAAAATTTTCTGGCTTGCTTCAATTCGGCGGAACCACTTCCGGGGCTTACTTTTTAAAGCGCGGCCTTTACATGCCGTGGGACCTGAAAAAGTTTTTATCTCGTGATATTTTTGAAAATGGGTTAAAGAGATTGGGTTTGACAAAGCAGCTGCAAAACAGCCTAACCCCGGACCCCAAATCAGATTTCGCACGAGTTTCTATTTTGGAATCGCAATGGTACTTGCGCAATCAGTTATTGCGAGATACGGATTGGGCGAGCATGGCACACTCTTTGGAGGTGCGCGCCCCTTATGTCGATGCTGTTTTATTTTCGAAATTGGCACCCCTTTTTGCGCTGATGAGGCCCCGTGAAAATAAAGCGTGGATTACAGATTACTTTAAAGAAGATCTGCCAGCTGAGGTGTTGCAGCGAAAAAAAACGGGTTTTACGGTGCCCATGCCTGTTTGGCTGCATGCGAAAACTAAAGGGGCATACGCCCCTTCGAAGCAATCGCAGCTATGGGCGAGAGCTTGGGCCAGGTCCGTTTTTCAGGAAATGGCAGCCTGAAATGCGGATACTCTGTCTGATGACGGATGCTTTTGGCGGGCGCGGCGGAATCGCCCAATACAACCGTGATTTTCTCAACGCGCTTTCCGGCATTGAAAAAGTGGATAAAGTCATTGTCTTGCCAAGATTGGCCGCGGATGAAGAGTTTCAGTTGCCTGAAAAAATTGTCCAGTTAAAGCCTGTTTTTCACCCGGCGGCCTACAGTCTTAGGGCATTGTGGATTTCATTGACGCGCGGACCGTTTGATTTGATTTTCTGCGGGCACATACGCATGAGCCTGCTGGCAGGGCTGGTGTCGCTTGTGATGAGAAAACCCCTCTGGCTGCAAATTCACGGCATTGAAGCCTGGGCAAAAGCGGGTAGAGTAGAAACCTTTTTCATAAAGCGAGCGGTTGTTATTTTATCGGTGAGTCGATTTAGCCGGCGAAAAATATTGTCGTGGGCTAATGTCGACCCAGCGCAGGTTAAAGTGTTATCGAATGCTGTCGATTTATCGAGATTCAAACCGGGCGCCAAACCCAAAAAACTTTTAGAGCAATGGGGTTTGTCAAATTGTCAGGTGATGCTTACTGTTTCAAGACTTGACGCTTCCGAGCGATATAAGGGGCATAGCCTTGTCATTAAGGCAATGCCGGAATTGCTGAAAAGCCATCCCCAATTGCGGTATGTGATTGCCGGCAGTGGCGGCGACCAGTTGTTTTTAAAGTGCCTCGCCAAAGAATGTGGCGTTCAAAACGAGGTCATATTTCTTGGACAAATCCAAGAATCTCTTAAACCCGAACTTTACCATCTGGCGGATGTTTTTGTGATGCCCAGCAAAAAAGAAGGTTTCGGAATCGTTTTTTTAGAGGCCATGGCTTCAGGTGTGCCCGTTATTGCCGGCAATAAAGACGGTTCGGTCGACCCACTGCGTGACGGTGAAAACGGACGCCTGGTGAATCCTGACGATTTGCACGAGTTAACCGCCGCTATCGAGGAGCAGCTATCGGGGAATGAATATAAGAGAGTATCAGCGACACAATTTTCGTTTTCAAATTTCAAGAATCACTTATCAAACATTCTTAAGTCGGTAAGTCATGACACAAGATCCGCTTAGAACTATTAAGAGAAAGACCGCCCGGCTGAAGGAGCTGGCAGCTTTGGGACAATTAAAAATCCATTTTTTGGCTGCAAGCTTTGTCTTGCTTCTTATCGCCACTGTTTTCGAAGGCTTCAGCTTTGGTTTGCTCGTGCCTTTTTTAAAGCAGGCGGCGGGCATGGGCGCCTACGAAGGCTGGAAGAGCATCCCCGTTGTGGGAACCGCCTTGAAGACAATGCATTTTGAAAGCATTTCGCATCGCATCGACTGGATATTGTTCATCATTGTCGCGGCGGTCATTATCCGTCAGCTCACCGCTTATGGCAGCCAGATGCTTTATTACGCGGCTACGTTGATGTTTGAGGCCAAATTGAGGATCGCGGGCTATGAACGGCTTTTGAGCTATGGATGTTCTTTTTTTGATAGCTCCAAAAAAGGCGAACTGCATAACACATTGATGCGCTTTACGCAGGAAGTAGCAGAAATGATGCGGCAGATTTTCGCGCTTTTCCAAAATTCATTTTTTGCTGTTGTGTATATAGTTGTGCTCATCAACGTTTCTCCCCCGCTAAGTATTACTGCCATGGTGCTTGCGCCAATATTCTATGGTTTTCTCCGCACTATTTTTTCGCACATTCACCGCCTTTATAAACAAATTTTACGCCATGAACAAAAAAATCACGGGCTTTCTTACGATGTATTTTCAAACATTAAACTGGTCAAGGCCATGGGCCGCGAGAGCGATGAATCAGAAAATTTTAAGACCACTGAGCAAGGAAGGGCGCGGGATAATATTCTCGCCTACAGTCTTTACCTTGTGGTTGCACCACTGCAGGAAATATTGATGACTTTAGGGATTGCCGTCATTATCTGGGTCGCTTTTGCCTTCTATTTTAAAAATGATCCAAGCTTTCTGATTAAATTGATTGTGTCGTTACTGCTTTTTCGGCGTGCGCTTTCTGTTTTAAACAGTTTTTTTTCGACCTATCCTCAAGTGATTCGCCGCATCCCATTTGTTCAGGAATATCGTGCTTTGGTGGAAGTCTCTGATAAAGAAGTGGTATCCTCAGGCAGTAAAGCCTTTGTGACCCTTGCAAAGGGCATCGAATACCGGGGTGTTTCAATGGGTTATTCAGACAAAGAGCCTATTTTGCACAATGTCTCGCTTTTTATTCCGACCGGTTCTTTCACGGCTATTGTGGGCGCCTCCGGTACTGGCAAATCTACTCTTGTTGAGCTCTTGCCGAGATTTTATGAGTTTCAAAGCGGAGAAATTCTGATCGATGATATTCCCATCCGGCAATACGACTTAAAAACTTTAAGACAATCCATGGGATTCGTTGCGCAGGACACATTGGTGTTAAATGACACCATTTATAATAATATTGTCTATGCCAAGCCGAATGCTTCAGAGGCAGAGGTTCTCGAAGCCGCTGATCAAGCCAAAGTTTCTGATTTTACCAAAGGCCTGGCCAATGGACTCTACACGGCGATTGGGGATAAGGGAGTTAAGCTTTCGGGGGGTGAATTGCAGCGTCTTGCCATCGCCCGTGTTATCCTGCGCAAGCCGCAAATTCTGATCCTGGATGAGGCGACGAGTGCGCTTGATTCGGTGTCTGAGCAAATGATTCAGGAAACCTTGGACCATCTTGCTAAAGGACGAACCACGATTGCTATTGCGCATCGTCTTTCCACCATTCGGCACGCAGATCTCATTGTCGTCATCGATCATGGGGAAATTGCCGAACAGGGGACGCTTGATAATCTTTTAAGCCGCAAAGGCCTTTTTTACCGCTATTGGCAGGCCCAGCATTTTGAATAAAAAGGAGAAGTTTGTGACCAGTCGGCATTGTTTTTGTTCCATCCTTCCGCCGCATATCTTGCTTGAAATCGCGCGCCGGGGCTCAGATCGGCAGAGAATTCGCGCTCTTTCAAACCTCATTCAAACCGAGCAATTCCGGGGGCGGCGCACCACCTCCGCAGAACACTTATTTTTAGCAACGGTCATTTCGCCCGGAAAAAAAAGGACGATTTATGATGCCCATCACCAGGGTTCTTTACCCGGAACAGTGGCGCGCCGCGAGGATGATGCAAAATCCAAAGATTTATCTGTCAATCAAGCCTATGATGGTGCGGGAGTGCATTACGATTTTTTCAATAAAATTTATAAACG
>JAHFHB010000140.1 GCA_023247135.1 Candidatus Omnitrophota bacterium | reverse complement strand
AAGCGTGATTCCATGGGCCGGTTTAGAACCGGCCCCTACGAACAGAAAAACAGATTGTTCTGCAACAGACCCAAATGTGCGGGGTGTACCTGTCCGTTCCAATGCTTTGACTGTCCCCTTTTTCGTGTCTGTCACTTGGCTCTATCACTTGGCTCTATGCTCTGACTTCAGACAATAAAAAACCGCCAGGGCACAAGGCCCTGACGGTTTCTATGGTAGCGGGGTCAGGATTTGAACCTGAGACCTTTGGGTTATGCATCCTACTACAGCTTTCGCTGCTCTGCGATTTTATCGCAGATTTGTAGTCTGGACTATACCTTCACCCTTCCTTTCGGAGTCGGGTGCCTGCCATCTAGTCTCTACACCTTCCCGCCAGGTTTCTGGCGGGCTTGGCTCGGTATTACCACCGACTTCATGAATCGAAGGCTTCACCGAGTTTGACAGGTTTCGTTCAATCATTACTGACTGAACAGCCCACTTTGAATTGAGCCCAACGAGCTACCGAGCTGCTCCACCCCGCGACGAAAAACTACTGATCTTTCTCACGGTATCGCGGGACTGCGTCTAACGTCTGCCCCGCGACGAAAAACTACTGATCTTTCTCACGGTATCGCGGGACTGCGTCTAACGTCTGCCCCGCGACGAAAACTCAAACATGCTTATGGAATAACCACAAACACCCCTACCCCATTAAATCACAGAAATGATTGAGATCCTTTGGGAAGAGGGGGTCATTATAGGCCTTCAGGGCCTAAAAAGCAACGCCTTAATGGGCGCTGGCAGCGTGCTTCGGCGCGGGTTTGGGGGCTATGACCACAGTTTTTTGGGCAGGAACTTCGGGCTTTGAGGCCGCGGCAGGGGCCGCCGCTGGAGCCTTGCCGGATGCGGGTCTAGCGGGCACGGTTGTGTCGGGGATCATTTTGTAAATGATTTCCCCCGGCTTGACCAAACCGAGTTCTTCGCGAATAACTTTTTCGAGGTAGTTGTGATCTTCCTGCAAAAGACGGCGCTCTTCGACCAAAGCTTCGATGCGGGCATCAAGGTCTTTGATCTCGTGCTCAACTTTATCCTGCTGCTGTTTGAGCTCACGGTATTTTGAAATCACCGGGAAATACACCCAGAGAAAAATAATCGCGGCTGCAAAAAGCAGCAGGAAAAAAATCAGCGGTTTTCTCATGCACGCGCCGCAGCCAGAAGCTGGGAGCCGGCATACACGGCTCTGGAGCCCAGGCGCTCTTCGATGCGCAGAAGCTGATTGTATTTGGCAATGCGGTCAGAACGGGAAGCTGAGCCGGTTTTGATCTGGCCGGTGGCAAGCGCCACAGCCAGGTCGGCAATCGTGGTGTCTTCGGTTTCGCCGCTGCGATGGCTCATCACCGCGGTGTAATTATGGGCATGGGCCATTTTTACGGCATCGATCGTTTCTGAAAGCGTGCCGATCTGGTTGACCTTGATCAAAATGGAGTTGGCCACGCCTTCTTTAATGCCGCGCTCGAGACGCTTGGTGTTGGTGACAAAAAGGTCATCGCCCACAAGCTGAACTTTTTTGCCGAGCTTGTCGGTCAAAAGTTTCCAGCCTGCCCAATCGTTTTCATCCACGCCGTCTTCGATGGAAAAAATCGGATACTTGTCACAAAGAGCCGCGTAGAACTCCACCATTTCTTCAGGCGTCTTGACCTGTTGGGCCTCGGCCTTGAGCACGTATTTGCCAGGGTTGGGGTTGGCGCCGGTTTTATCTTTACCGTAGAAACTGGCGCTGGCGGCATCCAGCGCAATCTTGATTTGATCTCCCGCTTTGTAACCGGCCTTGGTGATTGCCTCGAGAATGACTTCGATCGCCTCTTCATTCGATTTCAGGTTGGGCGCAAAACCGCCTTCATCGCCAACTGAAGTGGCCAGACCACGCGCGTGCAGGATTTTCTTGAGGTGGTGAAACACCTCAGCGCCCATACGCAGAGCCTCCGAAAAACGTTCGGCGCCGAAAGGCATGATCATGAACTCCTGCAAGTCCACATTGTTATCCGCATGCACGCCGCCGTTGATGATGTTCATCATCGGCACGGGCAAAAGCACGGCTTCGTCGCCGCCAAGGTATTCGTAAAGTTCCAGGCCGTCGGCATTAGCCACGGCGCGGGCATTGGCAAGTGAAACGCCCAAAAGCGCATTGGCTCCTAGTTTGGATTTGGTCGGCGTACCGTCGAGTTTTAAAAGAAGGTCGTCGATCGCACGCTGGTCGCTGGCATCTTTGCCGACAAGGGCTTTCTGAATGGCGCCGTTGACATTTGCCACCGCCTTGAGTACGCCCTTGCCGAGATAGCGTTTTTTGTCGCCGTCGCGAAGTTCAACGGCTTCGTGCTCACCCGTGGAAGCGCCGCTTGGAACCGCAGCCCGCCCCAGGGCATCGCCTTCTAAAAGCACATCGACTTCCACCGTGGGGTTGCCGCGGGAATCGAGAATTTCACGGCCCTTGATTGACTTGATCTTGAACGGATTCATAGTACTTCCTTTCACTGCTCGCTTGACAGCGTGGTTTGAGAATAAAAACAGGTTCTCGGCGCCCTGAAAGGCGCAAGAGGGGTTGATTATAAAAAAGGACGGGGGCTTTGTCCAGAAGAGAGGCGGGGCGATCCGGAGAAGGTGCCAGGTACCCTCGCGCCCCTTCCCGGCGAGGGTACCTGGCACCTTCTCTTTCTCAAATTATGATTTCTTGCCTGCGATGACCAGATTAAGGGCCTCGGGGTAAATTTCGTACTCAAGCGCATGCACGCGCTTCTCGAGAGTTTCAAGCGTATCACCGGCTAGCACAGGAACCTTGCGCTGTAAAATCACCGGCCCGGCATCCACCTCGGGCGCGACAAAATGCACGGTCACGCCGGTTTCAGGCACTTTGGCTTCCCAGGCATCGCGGATCGCATGGGCTCCTGGAAAGGCTGGCAAATACGACGGGTGAATATTGAGGATACGGTCTGAATATTTTTGTACAAATTCGGGGCTTAAAATGCGCATGAAGCCGGCAAGCAAAATGAAGTCGGGTTTTTCGCTATCCACGGCCCGCATGATCGCGCACTCGAACACGGGTTTATCGGCATACTGCTTGCGGTCGATGACGGCCGTTTTAACGCCAAGTCCGGCGGCTTTTTCAAGCGCCGCTACACCCGGTTTGTCGCTGAGCACAAGCGCCGCTTGAGCAGGCACGGCGCCCGCCTGCATTTTCCTGATCAGGTTCTCCATGTTCGTTCCGCTGCCGGAAACAAAAATCACAACTTTTGTCATGAGAGCACACTCTTTTGTTCAAAACCCGCGATCACGATGACAAATTCTCCGCGCGGGGTTTGCCTTTTGAATTTCTCTACCAGCTGGCTCAAGCGGCCGCGCGCCACTTCCTCGAATTTTTTTGTGAGTTCGCGCGCCACCGCCGCTTCGCGGTCCCCCAGCACTTCCAGCGCTTCTTCCAAAAACTTCAACACGCGAAAGGGCGATTCATAATAAACCAGCGTGTCTTCACGCTCACGAACCTGCGTAAAATTTTTTTTGCGCTGTGAACTTTTGGGCGCTAAAAAACCAAAAAAACTGAACTGATTGGCCGGCAGGCCCGAAACCAGAAGCGCCGCCAAACACGCCGAAGGGCCAGGCAGAGACTCGACCCGGATGCCCCGTCGCAGTGCTTCACGCACGAGCGGAAAACCGGGGTCGGATAAAAGCGGAGTGCCTGCATCGCTTACAAGCGCAATGACCGTGCCCTGCTCAAGTTTAGCGGCAAGTTCCTGCACGCGGCCGGACCCGCTGTGGTCGTGAAAACTCACCAGTGGTTTTTTGATTTCGTAGCGCTCCAGCAGGCGGCCGGTGTGGCGCGTATCTTCGCAGGCAATCAGGTCGGCCGTCTTGAGAACTTCAAGCGCCCGCAACGTAATGTCTTTTAAATTTCCGATCGGAGTGGCGACAAGGTAGAGCATGCGCCCGGGCGGCTACTTATTGCGCTCGAGGACGTAATCGAGCAGTTTATCGAGGCTTTGTTTTACGGGCGACGCCGGAAAACTTTCAAGTTCCCGGCGGGCCTGCGCATTCAACTCGCGGGCTTTGCCAAATGCGTATTCGATCGTTTTGGCCTCGCGGATTTTATCGAGCAGACTGCGGAGCCTGCTGGCTTCTCCGCCGGCCTGAAAAAGACCCACAATGTCTTTGCGCTCGCTCTCGCTTGAAATCTCAAGCAGGCGAATCAGCGGCAGTGTGAGCACGCCGGCCTCGAGATCGGCGCCCAGCGTTTTGCCAAACTCGTGCTCGTTGCCGGTAAAATCCAGGCAGTCATCCACGATTTGAAACGCCATGCCGAAATAATGGCCGTAGCGGTAAAGCGCCGCCGCCTCCTGATCTTCCGCGCCTGCAAAACGAGCGCCAGATTCCAGCGCACAGGCCAAAAGCACGGCGGTTTTTTTACGCACAATCTCAAAGTAATCTTCTTCCGTCAGATTGAAATTCTGTTTCTGACTGAGCTCGTGAATTTCTCCGTCGCAGACTTCAGCAGCGGTTTTAAGAAAGAGCGAAAAAACTTCGCGCGAGCCTTCAGTGTGAATCACATCGAGCGCGCGGTCATGCAGGTAGTCGCCCACCAGCACGGCTGTCTGCGCGCCCCACTTCACGTTGACCGTGGGCAGATTGCGGCGTAAATAAGCAGAGTCGATGATGTCGTCGTGAATCAGAGTCGCGGCATGAAAAATTTCGTAGGAGGATGCCAGGCGGATCAACGCGGCGTTCTGACTTTCAACCAGCCGCGGCTGTTTGAGCGCGGCTCCCAGAAGTGTCAGTGCCGGTCTCAGTAATTTGCCTTTGCCTGAAAAAAAATAGCGGATAACATCGGAAGCTAAATCATTGGGCGTCGAAAGAATTTTAAGAATGGCGTCTGGAACCTGCTGGAGCGGTTTTTCAATCGGCGCGTAGATTTCTTCGAGCGTCAGGGTTTGGCTCATTTCGCACAGCCGCCTTTTCCGCAGTCCCCTTTGCCCTTGGCTGGACTGTCGCTTGTGCCCTTGTCTTTGCTGGCGCCCTCGCTGTAGTTTTTGGAGCGATAATCAGTCTGATAAAAGC
Organism: Candidatus Omnitrophota bacterium; assembly: GCA_023247135.1. Classification (GTDB taxonomy): domain Bacteria; phylum Omnitrophota; class Omnitrophia; order Omnitrophales; family Aquincolibacteriaceae; genus JAHFHB01. Next base: position 515 of record JAHFHB010000140.1, on the reverse strand, counting down.
CGGTTCCCTTGAAAAGCACGCCGCTGCCGCGCCCAATGACCCGTTTAAGGGTAGATTTGCCGCATTGGGGGCACTTTTTAAGCGGGGCCGCCGTAATGGCGTGAAAAGCTTCCATCTCGTGTTTGCAGGCGCCGCAGACGTAATCGTAAGTAGGCATGTTTTCCTCCGGGAAAGCCCCTATTCTACCCGAATTTAGGGACTTCGCAAGCGGCCATCCTCAGAGATCGCGCGGGCGCAAAGACCATCCCCGGGTCCAGCCTGAGGCCTGGTATTCGAGAAAAAGAACGGAGGCTGTTTCAAAGTCCGTCACGAGCGCACGGCCGCCCAAAAGCGCGCCGGCAAGGGCCGGTAAAAAAGGCATGTGGCTGACCACGAAAAGCGAGCCTTCCCCTTTTTGAGCAGCCGCGTTCAAACGGCTGTAAACAGCCTCGACAGGGTTCTCCGGCTGAATATCCTGAACCTTTTGCAAGTCAGGCACCTGTAATTCAGCCGCCACGATCTGCGCCGTTTCAAAG
>JAHFHB010000139.1 GCA_023247135.1 Candidatus Omnitrophota bacterium | reverse complement strand
AGAAACGTCGTGATATTTTTCTGAATGTCTTCAATCATGCAGAAGGTCCGGCTCGCGTCGCCCTCGAAATAGGAAATACCCGTCAACTTGAGCGTCTTCGCAATTTCCATCAGCTTCAGCGCAATATCACTCGATTTTTGTTCCGCCACGATCGTTTTTTCCGAGTAAGGCGCGAAAATATTGCGGCGCGACGCGTTCTCCTGAAATGCGTTATCGGGCTCCTGGCTTCCGGGTGCCAGCACATCCGCCATTTTTTTCTGAGACACGTCAAACTGCGCAAGAAAATCACGGGAGGCCAGATGCATTTCGTAAAGACTGTTCAAAACCACAATCCCTCCGAGCACCGCGCTGGCAGCTACAAGCATCCGGTTCACTTCTTTAAGTCCAAGCTTGCTCTGCTTTTGCTTAAAAAACTCGATCGATTGATCACGCACGTACTCAAAACGCGCGCGCAAAGCAGCCGGTGACAGCAGCGCCTTCCAGTCGATCGGCGCCCGGGGCGGCTTCGCTATTTTTCCCGAAGGCAAGGCGCCTTCGGCAGCCGACTGCGCTGCGTCCGCACCTCCGCCCTCTTCGATCAGTTTCAGGAGACGCTGTTCAGGCGTCAGTGAAGCATCGGAGTCAGCCATCCCGCAGTCACATCCTCATTAACAATTTCGCGGACGACGCCCTCATCCACCGCCCACTTGCGTTTCATCACCAGGTGTTTGAGGGCACGGTGGCATAGTGACATTACTTTTCTCGGATAGCCTTTCGAAGTCTCATGGATCAGGCGCACGGCCTGGTCCAAAAAGAGTTTGGAATTTGCCTCATAACCAGCCTGTTTCATGCGGTATTGAATCATCTCATGCGTTTCCTTCAGGCTCAGCGGATTCAGCGCGAACTTAAAGCTGACGCGGTCCATGAAATTGGGCATGTGCACGATCTTGGTATGCAGCTCCATTTGACCGAGCAGCACCAACTGCAGAAGCTTGTTCTGATTGGTTTCGTAATTCAGCAAAAGCCGCAGCATTTCCATGGAGGCTTCCGTTAATTTTTGCGCCTCGTCAATGATCAAAACAACCGTCCGGTTTTCAACAATGGACTTTTGATAAAGAAATTTCTCCATCGCTTCCTTGAGATCAATGATCGCCGGCCGCCCGTCGTAGAACGGCGAGTGGCAATACTGCTCAAGATTCACGTTAAAGTTACGCACGAGGCTGGAAAGAAAAAAGTATTCATTCTCAAAACAGGGATCCAGCACAAGGTGAATGATAAAATCGCCGCGGTCTTTGAGGCAGCGAATGAGCTTGCGTGACAGCGTTGTTTTACCCGTTCCGATATCCCCCAGCACCACCGAAAGCCCGCGCTGCAAACGCAGTTCGATCAATAAATTGGTGAGGGCCTGCTCATGTTCCTGCGTGAGGTAGAGAAAATCAGGATCGGGACTGGTGGAAAACGCTTCTCGCTCAAACCCGAGAATTTTGTAATAGCTCATGATTCACCCGTTGTTGCAAAAAACACTTCAGGCACCGCACCAAGAAACCTAAGACTCCGGCATCTCTTGTCTGAATATTACGGCTAGGGGCTAAAGTGACTTAAGCTCTTTATTTGAAGCAAGTTCCGAAGGCGGGAATTCATGCAAAACGACAGGCCGGGCAGGGCGAAAAGCCCTTCGTGATGAAACGTCTGATCCTGAAAAAAGGCGAAAGAAACTATGATTTCGGAGGAGACTTATCGTCGCTGCCATCCTTGATGGCTTTTTTAAACTCACGGATCCCCTCGCCGAGTGAACGGCCAATTTCAGGGAGTCTCTTTGCGCCAAAAAGCAGCAATACAACCATCAAAATCACGACAATTTCAAGCGGTCCAGGCATGCTCATTTTTATTCTCCATCGTTAATATTATCAATTACTTAAATACATTTATAATTATTTTAAACTGCTCGGGGCGGCAGGATTTTGCTCCCCTCAGCGGACTTCGTCTCGCTTCAGGGTAGCCCCCCGCTTTTTGAAACGTGACATTGGGTCACGTTTCATGCAAAAAGCTCCCTTCAAATCCTACCGATCTCTAAACTGCTCGGGGCGGCAGGATTTGAACCTGCGGCATCCTGCTCCCAAAGCAGGCGCTCTAGCCGGGCTGAGCCACGCCCCGGGCAGTTTAAATTTAAGCCGCGCGAAAAATTGAGTCCTCAAACTACACGACCGCCGCTTCCCTCGCAAGCTCTTTTAATCTTGTGAGTGCTAACGACTGGTAGGGAACAGGCATGCCTGTTCCCTACGGGCCCCAACCCCACTTGTCATTGCGACCTGCGAGCAGGGTCCCGTAGGGACGACGCGGCAATCTCATGGGACCGAGATTGCTTCGTCCGCTGCGCTTCGCGCATCTTCCTCGCAATGACGCATAAAGGTGTTATGTCGACTTATGCAACCGCTTCTGGTAGGGAACAGGCATGCCTGTTCCCTACGGGCCCATGCAATAGCTGCTAAAAAATGGAACGCTCTTTATGGATGCTGAGAACCATGCCCAATCCCAGCGCCGTGGAAACCAGGGAAGAACCCCCATAGCTAAAAAGAGGCAGCGTAATTCCTGTGATCGGCATCAAGCCAAAACTCATGCCAATATTGATGAACACCTGCGAAAATAACATCGCCAGAAGGCCCACCGCCAGCAGCCGGGCTTTCACATCCGTCGTGTGCTCCAGAATCCGGAGAATGGAATAAAAAAGGACTCCGTAGCAAAGCAGCAGCACCGCGGCCCCCGCAAATCCCATTTCTTCACCGAAGACGCAGAAAATAAAATCCGTGTGATGCTCCGGAACAAATTTAAGCTGGGTCTGCGTCCCATGCAGGAATCCCTTGCCCAGCAAACCCCCGGACCCGATCGCAATCTTGGATTGCACGGCGGTGTAACCGGCTCCAAGCGGATCCCGTTCGGGATTCAAAAAAACCATGATTCGGTTCCTTTGGTAATCTTTAAGTCCCGCCCAAATGAGCGGCGCGGTCAGACAAAATCCAAGGATGCTGAAAATAAAATAGCGGTATTTCAGCCCCCAATAAAAAAGCATCGCGATTGCCATCGAAACCAGCACAAGCGCCGTGCCCAAATCGGGCTGTTTCAAAATCAATAGCATGGGAATGCCGGTGAGCATGACCGCGCCCAAAAGCGTTGAGTGTTCTTTTTCAAAAATAGGGCGGCCGCCCAGGTAGTCCGTTAGAAAAAGCAGTACCGCCAGTTTGGCAAACTCCGAAGGCTGAAGCGCCAAGGGGCCAATTTCTATCCAGCGCTGGGCGCCGAGGCGCGCCTTAGACACCGCAAGCACGTAGAGCAGCATGAGGATAATGGCCGCGTAGAAAAGGCGTGAGAATCCAAGGAAAGTCCGGTACCCAAGTAAAAAACCGGCCGCAAAAAAGAACAGCGCCACCGCCACCCAAAAAATCTGGCGCATTTCGTAATGCGCCGGATCATAGTGGGAAGCGCTGAAGACAAAAAGAAGCCCCAGGCCAAGCAGCCCTGCGAATGAAATCACGAAAGGCCAATAAGTGTCTCTATGCCACGCCCGTGCCATAAATGGAGTTCCACAGTTTGATCGTGTCGTTGACAATTTTGGCGGCGGTAATTCCACCGGGTCCGCCGTGTTCCACAAAAACCACAAAAGCAATTCTGGGTTTATCGTAGGGAAAAAATCCGGTCATCCAGCTGTGCGCTTGAAGCGGCGGCGCCTGCGCCGTTCCGGTTTTGGCCGCCATTTTATCAAAATTGACGCGCGCAAACTGTCCCGTGCCTTTATTGGACTGCACCACATTGAGCATGGCTTTTTGAATGACCTTGATATTGGCTTCGCTCACAGCCACCCGCTTCTTCTCCGGCCGGGATTCCTCGGAGTCTGCATCCGGCAGCACGAGCCGCGGCTCCACAACCTGGCCGTTCTTAGCAATAATCGCTGAGAGCCGCAAAATCTGGATCGGCGAAGTCAGCAGGTAACTTTGCCCGATTGCAAAGCTGAGCGTATCGCCGGCATACCAGGCTTCATGGGCGTGTTTCTCCTTCCAAACTCTATCAGGAACCAGCCCCGGCGTCATGTCGGTGACTTCCAAACGCATGACGTCGCCCAGTCCGAACTGACGGGCGTAGTAGGCAATATCCTCAGGTGCCAGGCGGGCCCCCAGCTGATAAAAATACGCATTGCAGGAGCGCTCGATAGCCTCATAAAGATTTAAAGAGCCATGCCCATCGGCATCCCAGCAGTGGAAAACCCGTTTCCCGAGCTTGTAGTAGCCGGGACAAAAAAGCCGTGTTTCGGGAGTGATCTTCCCCCTTTCAAGCGCAGCCATGGCCGTCACGAGTTTAAAAATGGATCCCGGCGGATAGGCTGAACCCGTTCCCCGGTCCAGCATGGGCGACGATTTATCGCGAAGAATGTCCAGACGCTCCTGGCTATGCCCCGGAGCCACAAAGATGTTGGGATCAAAAGCCGGCGAGCTTGCCAATGCAAGCAGGCCCTCGGAATCGAGATCCAAAACCACGACGGAGGCTCGTTTATCCACAAGCATCTGTTCGATTTTCTGTTGAAAATCAAGATCCAGCGTCAGCGTCAAATCGCTCCCCGGCTGGGCTTTTTTTTCTGAAAGCACACGCACAAAATTTCCCTGCGCATCCACTTCGATCTGCCGCCCTCCGCGCCAGCCGCGCAGGGAATCATCGTAGATTTTTTCGATCCCCAAACGCCCCAGCAAAGAATTCATGCCGTAACGGTCGCGGGGAAGTGCCGCGTACTCCCGCTCGCTGATCTTCCCGATGTAGCCAATGAGATGCGAGGCGGTGGTGTGATAGGGATAGTAGCGGATGCCTGAAATCTGGATCGAAACGCCGGGAAGATCCGGTTTCATTTCTTCGAGATTAAAAACTTTTTCACGCGGAATATCCGGCTTGATCAGCGCCGGAGCAAACGGATATTCGCGCGGCGCGCTCATGCGCTTACGGATTTCGGATTCTGAAATTTCCAGCAGGCGCGCCAGCAGAGGAAACACAGGCGGCGTCACGTCTTCAGGCGTTGCCACCACATCGTAAGAAACGCGGTTCGTCGCCAGAAGCCGCTTGGCGCGATCCACCACTTTGCCGCGAAAAGCTTCCATCGGGATCAGACGAATGCGGTTCTGTTCTCCCATGGCCCGGTACATCGGCCCCTGCAAAACCTGGACTCTAAAAAGGCCGAGTCCGAGAACAGCCAGTCCTCCAAAAACAACCCCCCGGATTATGCGCAGTCTCATCATCGGTTAAACAGCTCCAGCTGACGCAGCATCTGCCTGTCTTTAAACCACAGCGCCATGGCGACAAAAAAAACAGGACACAACACAGCGGAATAAAGCGCGCACCCGGCCGTTTCAGCGAACAGCTGCGCACCCGGCAGGGCCGGGCTGCCGAGAAAAAGGCAGTAAATCAAATGGATCAGCCGCACTGCGCCCACAAACAAAAAAGTGATCGCCATTCTAAAAAAAAGCGGGCTGTGCTCCATCTTGCGGATCATCAGCGCCAGCAGGAAAGCGCCCAATAGAACCGAGCTAAGTTCAACCCCCGCGGGCGCGGCGCTCGCCAACTCGCGGAAAATGCCCGCCCAAACCGCGGTGGTCAGCGTCAGGTCCGCGCTCCATTGCAGCGCCGCGTACACGATGGGAA
>JAHFHB010000138.1 GCA_023247135.1 Candidatus Omnitrophota bacterium | reverse complement strand
TCAGTCGCCGCGGGAGACGAAATCGGCAGTTTACAGCTTGAGGTAAATGGCCTACAATTCCCGTAATTTCAGGTCATCGTTCCCGCAGAGCGCGGCAGGGGGGGCATCCTATGAAGCTAAAGCGGCTATTACGGTATTTGGCAGTCTCTTCTTTCATCTGCGCGGGTTTCACTTCATCCCGCTTCGCGTTGGCCGCTATCACAGTCGATGCCGGTTTTACGGGCACCCTTATCCTGACGGCTCCAGACGGCAATGTCACCCTTTTTGAAGCCGGTGATTCGCTGCCTGTCATCCCCGACGGCGCGACCATCGAGGTTTTCGACGGCAGCCTTACGATTCATACTGGACCCAGCGAACACGTGCAGGTCGGCTGTTTCGGGCAGAACCAGACGGCCGGCGGGGGATCGACCGCGAGTCTGAGCTGCGGTGAAAGCAGCGGAACTCTCAAAGTTGGGGATAAGGAATACGCGCTTTCGGCACAGCCCGAAGAAAAGCCGGCGCCCACGGCCGCAGCCGAGCCGACAGGCGTCCCCCTGGATGGAGCGGCCAACCCGGATTCTCGCAGTATTCAAGCCAGCCCTCAATCTTAATACGGTTTTTTAATGCTCAAAAAAGTTCACCGCCTGGTTGCCTGCCTCCTTATCAGCATCTTTTTTTTAAGTCACGTCCCTTCTGCGCGCGCTGATTTCAGGCTCATGGATGCGATTGAAGAATTCGGCGAAAAGCGTTTTGTCAAACCCGCACCTACGCGTCTCAAAGCGGGGCCCCTCAGACTGCATCCGAGCCTGCGTTCATCGTCTGCGTTTGACAGCAACATTTTGCTTGAGCATGAGGATCCGCGCGGGGACGTGGTCTACAACATCCAGCCGGGAGCGATCGTGGAGCTTCCGATGGACAAGCACCAACTGGCAGTCGGTTATGAGGCGGATTTCGAAATATTTTCAAAGTCCCGCGATCACCGGCAGAATGATCAAAACCAGAATTTTTTTTCGCTGCTCGATCTTAACTTCCCATCCTGGTACGTCAACGTCCTGGAGCGTTTTTCCGAGACATCGGGGCGATCGGGTACCACTTTCACCAGCCGCATTCCGCGCTATGACCAGTCGATTCAGCCGAAAATAGGTTATCGCTGGAAACGTTTTACGTTCGAAACGGGTTTCCACCACGTGGTGCGGGACTTCCGCCAGCAGGTTAACGATGCGCTGGATTTTCAGGAAGTCGGGTTAAGCGGCGTCATTTACTACGACCTTTTTGCGCGCCTGAAAGCCCTGGTGGAATACCAGCTCTCACAGATCGATTACGGCGACGATTTTACGCGCAAGGGAACTTTCAATCAGGCCCGTATCGGATTTGACGGCGAGCCTATGCGCAATCTCAAGGTCAAGGCCCGGCTGGGCATGCAGTTCCGTAACTACCAGCTTTCCTCCGAACCTGATTTTTACTCCTGGGTCGGCAGCGTCTGGGCTGAATACAAGATTCGCCAGAATCTGAAACTGACGCTGGAAGCGGCGCGCGAGCCCGTGGAAGCTACTTTTCAAAACGTCAATTTCTACCGTGAGCACCGCCTCGGATTTGGGGTGGAATATTCGCCCTGGAAGCGTTGGACGCTTTTCAGCCGCTGGGACTATATCCGCGACGGCTACGCCGAGCGGGCCACCCTGGATGGTTTGACGCGCTTCCGGCGCGACAACCATTACAACGGCCGGTATGGTATTCGCTATGGCTTGACCGAATGGATGCAGCTGGAACTGGCTTATGAGCATTTGAACCGCCGCTCTAATTTCTCTTCGCTTGAATTCGTGGATCACCGCGTCACCCTTTCCTCGGTTCTGTCCTACTAACCTGACAAGCGGCTTTAATTTTGACGCCGAAAAGCCGATAATCCTGTTATGTCTATGGCCTCACGACGTATTCTTTCAATAGGGCTGCTTCTGATTGCCGCAAGCCTGCCGCTTAAACCGGCATGGGGCGAAGACGTCCCGGCGCTTCACAAGCAAGATTACCGGATCGGCATCGGGGACCTTCTTGAAATTGAAGTCTATGACGAACCTGATTTGACCCGTGAAGCGCGTGTTTTGACGGATGGCAAAATCTCTCTGCCGCTTTTGGGGCAGGTGACGGCTGCGGGGCGCACGGTTCAGGATTTGCAGGACAACGTGCGTGACCTGCTGGCTGCGAAGTACCTGGTCAGTCCGCAGGTGTCTGTCTTTGTCAAAGAGTTCAGCAGTATTTTTGTTTTCGGCGAGGTTAAAAATCCAGGTTCTTTCCCGCTGACCGGCAAGATGACGGTTTTTGAGGCGATTACGCTGGCCGGCGGCTTTACGGAGGTGGCCAATCCATCCAAAGTCAAAGTCATCCGCACCGAAGGGGATCAGCAAATAAGCTTTGAGGTCAACATCTCGGACCTGACTAAAAAAGGGGACAGAAAAGACGACCGCGATTTGCACGCGAACGACCGTGTCATCGTCCCGAGGAGCTTTTTTTAATATGGCCGCCGCAGGCAGTGTTTTTGGCGAAGAAGAGATTCACCTTCGCGACTATTACTACGTGGTGATGAAACGCCGCCGCCTTATTTTTACTTTTCTTTTTTCCGTTGTTTTGCTGGGTGTTTTTTTTACGTTCACCGAAAAAGTAATTTACCAGGCCAGCGCGACCCTTTTGATCGAGAAGGACAACCCTAATGTTCTCGACTTCAAGGAGGTGCTCACCTTCGACGCGTCTTCCACGGATTATTACCAGACGCAGTACCAGATGCTGAAGGGCGCCGGGCTGATTCGTAATCTTATCCGCGAAGAAAAACTGGAAGACGATCCTTACCTGGAAGGCCTGGTGCATGGGCGCCTGCGGAGTTTTTTACGCAAACAGCCGTGGGTGGCCGGGGTTCTCGGAAGATTTCTGGTTCCGCAAAAACCTGAAGATGTTTTTGCCGCACACATGCTGCAAATTAAACCGGTGCGGAATTCCCAGCTTGTGGCGGTCACCGTCCTGCATCCCGACAACCGCCGGGCCGCCAGCCTTGCGAACACACTGGCCCGTCTTTACATTGAACAAAATCTCAGAAACCGCTACGAAATCTCGACGCAGGCCACGGAGTTGATTTCGGGCCAGATCGGCGTTTTGAAAGACAAGGTGGCGGAAGCTGACTTGAAACTGCAGAAGTACAAAGAAGAGCATTCCCTGGTTTCGATTCCGTCTCTTCATGAGAAAGACCAGTTTTTACAGGATGCGAAGCTACAGCTGATGAAGCTGCAGGCGCGGGAAGCGCGCATCGCAAAACGTTATTTGCCGGCCCATCCCAAGAGAATTCATCTGCGCTCTGAAATCGAAGGGCTCGATGAAAAAATCAAAAGCGAGGAAACCCGCAAGATTGATATCGGCAGTGCGGCGATTCAATACGACGAACTGGAGCGTGAGGCTGAAAGCGCGCGCAAAGTCTACCGTGCTCTTTTGGAGCGTTCAGAGCAGACGCACAGCGAGGCCAAGGCCCAGGCGAGCAATATCACGGTGGTGGATCAAGCCGTTCCCGAGCCGCGCCCGGCCCGTCCGCGGCCGTTTCTGAACATGTTCATGGCACTGGTGCTGGGGTTGCTGGGAGGGATTTTTGCGGCTTTTTTGGCGGAGTACCTGGATCCCACCATCAAGATCCCGGATGACGTTGAAAAGGGGCTGGGTCTTGACCTTTACGGCATGATCCCAAAAGCCGGACGTTCCAATGCCGGCTCGCTGCAGGGTGAAATTTTTTCGAGGTGGAATAACGTTCCCAATCCGGCGGCGGAGGCCATCCGGGCACTGCGCACGGCGCTGGTTTTTAAATTGCGGCACCTGAAAGGCTGTCATGCCCTGCTTGTGACGAGCCCCAATCCGGAAGAGGGCAAGAGCACCGTGGCCTTGAATCTTGCCTCCGCATTCCAGCAAAATCACTTTCGCACGCTGCTGATTGACGCCGATCTGAGGCGGCCCCGGCTGCATAAGGCGCTGGGAGAAGGGTGTGAGCGCGGTCTTTCAGATGTTCTGGAGGACTCCTGTGACATCGTTTCAGCGGTGCGCCGCAATGTGGCCGGGCTCGGTTTTGATTTTCTGCCGGCGGGCAGCCGGCTGGATCACCCGACGGAGTTGCTCGGAACGGAGGCGGCGGCCAAGCTGTTTAGCGCGTTGCGGCAGGAATATGACATGGTCATTTTCGATACGTCGCCCTACCTGGCGGTTGCGGATGTGGCGGTTCTTTCGGAGCATGCCGATGTCGGCGTGATCGTCGCCCGTTATCATAAAACCGACAAGCGCCATTTGAAGGATGTGCGCCGCATCTTCGGCGAAGGCAACCTTAAAACATTCGGCATCGTGATGAATCTCGTCGAGCCGCGCGAACGCCACTATTACTACCACCGCTACTATTACTACGGCTACGGCGGCGACACGCCGCCGCAGTAGGGAGGAGTCGCCCGATGCTTTCCGGGGGACTCGGCCTGCTTGTTTTTGGAGCCTGCTTCTTTTTTGGGGCGTCTGAGCCGCGTGACGCGGCTACGTTTTATGCGCTGATTTTTCTTTTCGGGTTTCTTTTCTCACACCGCCTGGCCTTTCCAAAGTTTCTGCCGCGCATCCTGATCCCTGCGGCCGGCATTTTTTTTGCGCTGCTGCTCGCAGAAAGCTTGTGGGCTTCGTATGATCCCTGGCAGTCGCTCTTGCGTCTGACGGGCTGGCTCGCCATGGCGGTCGTTTTCGCGCTGAGCGCGGATCTTGATCCCGGGGAGCGCGAAAAACTTCTGGCGGCTTTGGTGCTCACGGCTCTTTTCCAAACGGGCTACGGCATTTTTGCGCTGGCGCAAACGCCGGAAAAAGTACTGTGGCGCATGAAGGCAGCCCATCTGGGATATTTAACGGGAACTTACCTGAACCGCAACCATCTTGCCGGCCTGCTTGAGCTGGCGCTCGGCGCGGCGATGGGATTTTTCCTCAAGGAAACCGTCGCTAAAAAAAACGCCAGAGCGCTGTGCTGGGCACTGGTTTTTTTTCTGCTTTTCGGGGGGCTCATGCTTACGGGCTCGCGCGCCGGGCTTCTGTGCTGGCTGCTGGGTTTTCTAGCCAGCCTGAGTCTTTTTTCTACAGGGTCCCGTGGATTACGCACACCGGCCTTGTGGATTTTACTGGGCGGCGTTTTTTTTGCAGCCCTGCTGCTCGGCGGCAAACTGCTGAGCCGTTTTGAGCCGGATGCAGGTTATCTTTCGCTTCAAAGCGGCCGCCTGTGGGCCTGGCAAGACGGCCTGGCCATGCTGAAAGAGTATTGGGTTTTCGGGACGGGGCTGGGGAATTTCGGGGCGTTATTTCCGGCGTATCAGAGTGCGAGGCTTCAACTGGGCTGGGAACATGTGCACTGCGATTACCTCGAGCTGGCGCTTGAAACTGGACTGCCGCTTTTTGCAGTTTGGCTGACGCTGGCCGGGACCTTGATCAGGGCGGCTGTCAAACGCAGCCTTTTTTTGTCCCCGGCTTCTCAGGCTCTACAAACGGGGTGTTTTGCCGGTTTATTTTCGCTGCTGTTGCACGGTTTTTTCGATTTTAATTTTGCGGTTCCGGCAAATGTGTTCAGCGCTGTCTTCATCACGGGGATTCTTTGCGGGGGCGCCGACTCCCAGGGAAGTGAATCATGAAGAATAGAAAATGGCTGCGCGGGGCAG